>JBJSZF010000429.1:0-17626 GCA_046090125.1 Verrucomicrobiota bacterium | reverse complement strand
TCGCCACCGGCGCCGTGGCCGGCATGCAGGACATGGGCGCGGCCGGGCTCACCTGCTCCACCTGCGAAACAGCAGCCCGCGCCGGCACCGGCATCGAGATCGAGCTCGACCGCGTCCCGCAGCGCGCCCCGAACATGTCCTCCTACGAGATCATGCTGTCCGAGTCCCAGGAACGCATGCTCGTCGTCGTCAAGAAGGGCCGCGAGGAAGAGGTGAAGCGGATCTTCGACAAGTGGGACCTTCCCTGGTCCGAGATCGGCGTCGTCACGGACACCGGCCGCATGGTCGTCCGTCATCACGGCCACGTCATCGCCGACATCCCCGCCCGCAAGCTGGCCGACGACGCCCCCATCTACTTTCGTGAGTTCAAGGAACCCGACTCCATGGCGCGCGTCCGCGCCTTCACCCTCGAGGGCCTCCCGCCGTCGCCCGAGCCCGCCGCCGCCCTCCAGCGCCTCCTCGCCGACCATTCCATCGCGTCCAAGAACTGGGTCTATCGCCAGTACGACCACATGGTTCGCGACGGCTCCGTGGTGTGCCCCGGGAGCGACGCGGCGGTGGTGCGGATCAAGGCGGACTCGTTGCCCGTGCTTCCAGCCGGGCACCCGGCCGAGGGCAAGCCCGTCCCCGAGAAGTACGTCGCCATGTCCGTCGATTGCAACGGAGCCCACGTCGCCCTCGATCCCTACGAGGGCGGCAAGGCGGCCGTCGTCGAGGCCTGCCGCAACATCGCCTGCGCCGGCGCGCTGCCCCTCGGAGCCACGGACAACCTCAACTTCGGCAACCCGCACAACACCGCCATCTTCTGGCAAATCCGCGAATCCGTCCGCGGCCTCGCCGACGCCTGCCGCGCCCTCGACGCGCCGGTCACCGGCGGCAACTGCTCCCTCTACAACCAACGCGGGGCCCTGGGAGCCATCGATCCCACCCCCACGGTCGCCGTCGTTGGCCTCGTCGAGGACCTCGCCCATGTCACCACCCAATGGTTCAAGAATGAGGGCGACGTCGTGCTGCTCCTGGGTGGGGCGGTGGACTTGGCGGATCCGTTGCAGGGGCTCGGCGGGTCCGCCTGGCTGCGCGTCGTGCATGGGATCAAGGACGGCCTTCCGCCGCGTTGCCCGCTCGACGTCGCCAAGACGCTTCACACGACGTTAGTGAGCCTCATCCGCGAGGGCGTCGTACGCAGCGCCCATGACTGCTCAGAGGGCGGGCTTGCCGTTGCCCTCGCCGAGTCCGCCATCTCCGAGCTCGTTGCCCGCGAGACGCCGCGGTTGTTGGGTGCGCGCATCGACCTCACGGCACTCGCCAAGGAGGGAATGCGTGCCGACGCGTTGTTGTTTGGCGAGACCCAGAATCGCGTCGTCATCACCGTCGCCCCCGCCGACGCGGGCCGCGTCCTCAAGCAGGCCTCCTTGCTCGGGGTGCCCGCCGCGCGCATCGGCGTCGTGGGTGGCGACGCCCTCGTGGTGCGGACCGCCGACGGCGAGTGGTCGGCCCCGTTGCAACCCCTGCATGACGCCTGGTGGAACAGCATCGCCCGCGCCATGGCGGCGGAATGAGGCGGCACCCGCGATGAGCCAAAACCTCCACTCGGCCGAGGGCCGCATGATCGAGCCCACTCACCCGCACTTCTCCGGGTTCATCTTCAAAATCCAGGCGAACATGGACCCTCGGCATCGGGACCGCATCGCCTTCGTCCGCGTCGTCAGCGGCAAGTTCGAGCGCGACATGGTCGTCACCCACGTCCAGTCCGGGCGCAAGGTCCGCCTGTCCTCGTCGCACAAGCTCTTCGGCAACGAGCGCGAGACCGTGGACGAGGCATGGCCGGGCGACATCATCGGGCTCGTGGGCCACGACGGGTTTGGCATTGGCGACACGCTGACGACGGATCCCGCCGTGCGGTTCGACGAGATCCCGCGGTTCCCGCCGGAGGTGTTCGAGTACTTCCACAACCCCAACACGGCGAAGTACAAGCAGTTCCGGCAGGGGCTGGACCAACTGCTTCTCGAGGGCGTTGCCCAAGCCTTTCACCTCAAGGACACCGCCAGCCGCGTGCCGTTGCTGGCCGCCGTCGGTCCCTTGCAGTTTGAGGTGCTTCAATACCGGCTCGAAACGGAGTATGGGGCCGAGACCCGACGCGAATCCGCGCCTTTCACCGCCGTGCGCTGGCTGCCTGAGGGCATGACCACGGAGGCCTTGGATGCCCTGCCGTTGCCCACGGGAGCTCGCCTGGCCTTCGACCAGGATCAACGGCCCGTGGCGCTGTTCCCGTCCGAATGGTCCGTGGGCTACTTCGCCCAAAACAATCCCAACGTCCCCCTGTCGTTGCTGGCCCCGAAGTAGGGCACACGACTCGGAGGACCGACTGCGAGGATCAGGCGCACCTGCGGCCCGGCCCGTCAGTTCGGCGCGGAGACGGCGTTGGTCTCGCGACGCGGCTCCAGAGCCAGCCTCAAGCCGCTCTTCTCCCACTCGGACGTGAACCACTGGACGAACGGGCCGCGCGACCGACGGCTGCGTTGCTCGGCAAGATAAGCGGGCAGCCCTGCCTTGATCGCCTCCGCCGTCGGAGCCTTGCGCTCCTTCAAGAACAGCACGAAGCCGCCGTCCCGACTGAAGGCGAAGTTGCCCGCCTTGCCCGGTTGCAGCGCAAACGCCGCATTCTTCAGCGACGCGAGATCGGCCGAGGGCGGCAACCCCGCCAGCGTGGTCGAGGACAAGCTGAAGGCTGGCAGGTCCACGACCGTGTATCGTTGGCCCGTTGCGGCCTCCGCGAACGTCTTCCCGGCCGCCAGGGCGTTCGTCACCGCCGCTTGGAAGGCTTGCCCTGCCGTCCGGGCCGCCTGAAGCGCCTCTTGCTTCCGGAAATCCTCGGTCACCCGCGCCCGAACGGCCTCCAACGGGGGCGTCGATGCGGGAATCCGAACCTTCAACGAGAGCAGGTAAGCCCCGTCCGTCCCGAGCATCGGCTCGGACAACGGCGTCTCGCCCAGCAGCGACTCGATGGCCGAGCCCACGCCCGGAAGCCCTTCCAGCCCGACCGGCGCGTCATTCCGTGCGAACGGTTGCGTGATGCCGACCTTCAGCCCCTTCTGGGCCGCCACCGACTCGAGGGTGTCGGGCCGGATCGGCGTCTTTTGCGTCAATTCATTGTAGAACGCCACGGCGGCGTCCCGGGCCTTCACGTTGGCCGATTCCTTCGCCGCCTCCTGGCGAATCTTGGCCAAGGCAGCCGCCTTGCCCAAGGCGACCCCTTGGTCGTCCACGAAGTCATTGGTGCCGCGCTGTTGGTACACCTTTTCGAGCCGGTTCGTCAGGTCCGGCATTGCCGCCAACTCGGCCTCGGCGGCCGCCACATGGTTCGTCCCGGGGAACCGGACGTAGGCCAACACGAACTTCTCGGGCACCTGATAGGCGGCCATGCGGTTGGTGAAGAACCGCCCGAGCGCCTCCGGCGTCACCGTCACCTTGGACAGGTAGTTCGAACTCACGAAGAACACCGCGCTTGCCGTCGCTTCCTCGTGGTCCCGCCGATAGTCTTGCTCGGCTTCGCGCGGCGTGATCAGCGCCTCGGGAATCGAAAGGATGTCCGCCAAAACCGACTGCCCTATGCCCCGACGTTCCATGGAAAGCATGTCCTCCTCGCGGGCTCCCATCGCCGTCAGCTCGCCCACCAGTGTTGCATAACGCGACTGGCCCGTCGCCGGGTCGCGATAACGTTCGCGGATGTAGGCCGCCAAGGCCTCGTCGCTAACGACCATGCCCATGGACGCCATCTTCATGTCGGCGAACACCATCTGCCCGGCCATCTGCACCCGAGCCTCGTCGGGCATGGTGCCTTGGGACCGCTGCAACCGCTCGCGAAGCTGAGCCTGCCGGTACGCGTCTTGGATCGCGGCTTGCTTCACCGGGCGCCCATCCACGTCCCCGTACTCGCCTTGCCCTGTGTTGCGGCCGCCCAAGGCCGACCCGGCGGGGCCAATCCACACCACAAAGCTCACGATCACCGCCACAACGATGACCCACCACAACACGGCTGAATGCTTGCGAATTGTCCCGATCATATGCTTGCTCGCGAGGAAGGGGCACCGTACCGCCCGCGGCGAAACCCGGTCAATCGGCGATTTCCGGCCTGGCCTCGTCCCCCTCGGCCACGACCCCCGAGACCACGTCGGCGGCCAAGGTGGTTTCCCTTCGAAAGTGCCCCGCCTTCAACGCTCCAACCCGCGCGCCCTCGCGGTACACGCCGAGACGCATCCCCGCCTTCGGAGGCTCGCTCAGCCCAAAGTCCACCACGACGAACCGGAGCCCGGCATGAACACGCACAATCTTGCCCACGCTGGCGTCCATCGGCCGGACCGCCGCCGGCTGTGCCTCCACGGCGCCGGGCCTCGGCACCCCGCCCGGCGCATGCCGGACCCCGCTGGAACATCCCCAGCAAACGACCGTCGAGATCACACACACCATCCAAGCCGGCCACGCCACAGGACCGCCTCGCTGGAGGCCGCCCACAATTAATACCCCCGCCTCCACGCGACTCGCCACATCCACCCCCGCCCGCCCGCGCCGCCTAGAACGCAACTCGCACCCCCGCGCTCCCCCCGTACACCGATCCCATTCCAATGCGCACCTGCCTCCCCGCAGCGCCGAACACCAGGTCTTGGTTCACTTGGAACTCCGCCGCCGCGAAGGCCGACACCCTTCGGCTGAACTCATACTGCATCCGCACCTCCACATAGCCCCCCGGCCGCCAATCCGACCTCCGCACCGTCCGCTCCAGCTCCGTGGGAGCCAACGAGGTGCCGGGATACGTCGTCGTCTCCCGAATCCTCAGTTCCGCATCGGGCAACACCGTGTTGTATCCAAAGCCAAATCCGCCCACCCACTTCTTTCCCAACGGAACCTCCAGGTAGGGCCCCAGTCGAAACGTGTGCAGGGTCGCGTCCAAGCCCAGTTGCGTCGTGGCCAACGCCCCGGCACCGGTCACCGTCTCCAGGCTCATCGGCGACAGGGGAATCAACGGGCCGGGGCCGTTGAATGTACCCGCATACGGCGCGGCAGGAGCCAGGATGGGCGTGCCGTTGGCCCCCACCAATGAGTAGGTGCCCCGCGTGAACGACGCCGCTCCCGTCGCGCTCCCCGCCGCGCTCGCCGACAACATCCCCATCGAGTAGCCCCCCTCGAACCCAAATCGCATTTCCCGGTCGAGCCACTCGAACCGGACCGCCTCGAACCCGGCCCGCAGCTCCCCGCCCAACAGCAGGTCGTTCCCGCCATCCAATCCCCCAACCCTGGGCCGCGCATCAAATCGTTCCAGCACCAGCGTGTTACCCCGGACCTGGGCCGCGTCGTCGTAGCCCCAGTTCCAAGTAAATGGCGCGTTGGTCCCGCTGATCGACGGAAGCACAAACCCATTCGAGAACTGCCCGGCACCGGTGGGTGCAGAAGCCGCCGTGTCGCTGAACTTCACGGAGTAGCCCGTCCGGAAGTTGCCCCCCAATCGCATCCAGAAACCCGGTGCGGGCCGAAGTTCCTGGCCTTGGACAACCGCCGTCGCCGCCCCCATGGCGGCCGTCCATGCCACGCCACGCGCCAAACCGATTGAATTTCGCATGTTCAAGCCCCAGCAAACAGACCTTGGTCAGCGGCCAAAGATCACCCGGTAAAACCGGTTGGATGTTCCCGGGGGCGATTCCGTCTTGGGCGGCCCGTCATCCACCCATTGCACCCGCGAGCCCGTCCCGAGGATCGCCGGCTCGGCCGTTCGCCGCTCCCCGGCTGCCCCCGCCAACCCCTCCGCCGTCGGGGCGTATTGCACGTAATACCGCCGCCCCGCCTCCGTTGGGAACTCAATCAGCACGGCCCCATTCGGATAAGCCGCGTTGGTGAGGGCACGAACCGAATCCACCACGAGCGTCCGTGCGCTCACGTTCGGATCGCTAATCGTGCCCAATGCCCCCGCCGCATAGGTGGGGACTGGCACCGAAGAGAGGTCCGAAACGTAAAACTCAATCGTCAGCCCCCGCGCCTCACCCGGCTTTAGGTTCTTGGCAAAGACCCGCCATTCGCCCGCCGCGTTGGTCCCCAGCGCATTGTACACCCGGATGAGGTTGCCCAAGGCGTCGTTCGTGAACCCGCCCACCCGAACCTCCACGGTCGGGTTCGTGGCCAGCCCGGGATTCCCGATCTCCACGCGGTGCACAAACAACCCGGACTGCCCGTCGAGACGGGGCTTCTCCGAGGAATCCACCACCCGCACCACCGGCTCGGCCGGAAGAATCCCAGGGGTGAAGTTCGTGCCGCCAATAGGTCCGCTCAGCAAAGCCACCGGCGTGTTCGTCAGAGCCAGCCCAGCGGCGTAGATCCCAGCCCCGGCAACCGGTTCGAAGACCAAAGTCCCCAGCGTCGTTGGGCCCGGGCTCATGACCGCCCCGCCCTCAAGCCGCGCACGCACACCCAGCAGCCCGCCTACTCCCGGCGTGACCTCTACCGTTCCCGCCAGGTTTGTAAGCGCTGACTCGAACCTGGGCGCCGTGACCGACTTCGAATCATAAGCCACCGAAAGGCTCACGTTCGTCTCCCCGCCAAATGCCGTGTAAATCACTGGAATCGACGGCGCCGCCCCAACGGTGTAACCCCCAAACGACACCAGCGGCACGGGGCGAGACAATACCACGACCAAGACCGGTGCCGATGTCACGGCTCCCGACAGGTTGGTGACCACGACGTCGTACAGGGCAGAGGAACCCAGAGCTACATTCGTCAGCATCAACGAGGGCAGTCCCTGCAACGGCAAGTTCGTCCCCATCATCCGCCACTGGTAGGAAAGCGGGGCCACGCCGGACGCCACTACGTTCAGGGTCACGGTCTGCGACTCGTACACCGCAGCCCCCGTCGGCTGCACCTCAATCACGGGCTGCGCCTGAGCAACGCCCAGCCATGCCCAGGCCAGCCCGACGACCCAGGATGGTGACCGCAACGCCGTCCACCACCACGCCCGAGACCATGATGCCATGATGTCCATCCAGTCCCGTCATCCAACCGGCATCGTTCCGAAATGAACAGCGCAAATCCTCCCAGCCCTGGGCACAAGGCCCATCGCGGCCCGGACTCCCGCCCTATCTCACGGCGGACAGGTCCACGATTTCGCCCGGGATCAATCCCAGGTCCTGGGGCACCGTCAACAACACGGGCAATCCATACTCCACCGCCGGTGCACCCGCAGACCGGTAGGCCATCAACTCGGGAAGGATAGGCTCCAGTTGCCCCCCCACGCTCAACACCTCACCTCGGCCCGCCAGGCGCCCCTCCGTCCGCGAGCGAACCTCCACCGACATGCCCACCTGCGGCCGTTGCTGCAAAGGCTGGCGAACGTAGGCAATGATCTTCTCGGCCCGCGCCCCGGAGATCGTCAGGATCGGTTCCCCAGCCTGGACCGCCTCGCCCGACATGCGATGCACGACGCTCACGAACCCATCAATCGGCGACAACAGGATGGTCGGGTTCAGCTGGCTCTCCACTGCCTCCAATGCCCGCTGCTCCACCGCCAGGGCAGCCTCAATCGACGCCGGCACGTCCTCGTCCATCTTCTTCTCGTCCGGTGCCATCTTCTCAATCTGTCCGCCCACGTCCCGAACCAGCAACTGCCGCTCGGCAATCTCAGCCCGTAACGCATCCAGGTTCCGCTGCGCCATTTGCAGCTCCGCCTGGCTCACGAACGGCACCCCGTTCGTGGCCTTCGACAACCGCAACGCCCGGTCGGCCTCCGCCTCCGCAAATGCCAGCCTGGCCCGTGCCTCCGCCAAGTCCACCCGATGCCGCAACCAGTTCATCCGAAGCGACGTGTAGTTGATCAGGTTGTTCTCCCGCCGGATTTGTGGCCCCAAGCTGGCGACCACCATTTCAAGCCGGGCACGAGACAATGCAGCCTGCGCCTCCAGGTATCGGGGGTCTGCCGCGATCAAGTCCGCCACGGGCTGTCCCGCAGTGACCCGATCCAGCATCCCAACCCGCACCCGCGTCACGCGCGATGGCTGCGCCGCGCTCACCACCGTGCGTACCATCTGAACCTCCCCCACCCAAGACGAAGGCCCCACGTAGCCTCGCCACAAGTGCACCGTCGCCGCCATCATGCAGGCAAACGCGAGGAACGGCACGAGCCGGACTCGAAGCTCCCGGAAGGCTGTCCCTGGCGGCGACGGTATGCGCGGCAGCTTCTCCATGCGTCAAACCTCCGACTCGTCCGCCGCCCTCATGCTCGTCACACGAGACACCCCGGGAAAGGCCTTGATCTCCGTCAACAGGTCGTCGGCCCTGCCCGCATCCCTCAGCAAGAGCCGATAGGAGAGGTCGGCTCCCTCTTGTCCTTGCGCCGCCCTCTGACTCGCCAACGTCGTCTGTCGCGCGTGCCGCTCGAGCAGGAACCCAAGGTCCGCGAGCTCGCCCACCGGCCTTCCCCAGTGCAAGTTCAGGATCAAGTCGTGCCGGTGCCGCGCCCCAAATTGCGTCCAGTACAGGTACAGCATCACGGCCGCAAACAGCCCCGTGCCCACCGCCGCCGTTCCAAACTTTCGTGTCCCCGCAGCCATTCCCACGGTGATGCTTGCCAGGATGTAGGTGGTGTCGAGGGTGTCCCTCAGGATGTTCCGGAACCGCACGATCGCGAAGACCGCCATCAGCCCAAACGCCACCAAGGCATTGTTGGCCATGACGATCATCACCAGCGCCACAATCATGCACAGCACCAGCAATGCGTTCACGAACGCACGCGAGTAGCTCAGGCCGTTGTGGCAGGCCATGTAGGTCCATGCCACCACATGGCCGCAAACGAACGACACGGCCAGGCCGAGCAGCATCCCCCGGATGTCATCCGGCGCCGTCCCAAAGTCGCCTCGTTGTATCCAGTCCATCATCCCGCCTTCAACTCATGCCTTGCCGAGGAGCGCCGCGAGCCTTTCCTGGCGTTCGCGCCTCCGATCCTCACCAGCCAAACCCCACGAGACTGCCGCCGCCCCGCCACCCGGGCGACAAAAATATCGCTCCCCTTGGTTCGCGATCCCGTCCGCGTACTTCGACGCCGATCCCTGCCGAAGCCCGAACACACGCACCAATTCCTTGAACCAGTCCGGAAACCGCCCGGAAAACTTCAGCTCGAGGATCACCAGGGCCCCAAAAACACAGGTCGGCTGATCCATCTCCGCCGTGAACCGCATCGCAAACTCCGGCGCAATCATCACGTTGCGGTCCATCGTCACCCGCACCGAGTTGTCAAACGGGCTAATCCACGCCTCCCGCTCATAGCGAACATGCGCCGTCGGGCCCGCTCGGTCCTCCATCATCAGCCGGACAAAGTTCTGCACCGCCACCACTTGTCGCCCCTCGCCGGACACCATCTCGTCTGGGCCAGGCAATTGCCCGGCCAGCACCGACTCGACATGCGGCCGTCTCACGCCGCCCCGTTGCTTGAGAATCGCCTCGTTCATCCGACGCTTGATCTCGAAGAAGATGGGCGCCGAGGGGTTGTCCTCGTAGAACCGCAGCCGCAGCTTGTATCGGTTCTTGTTGCCGTTGATCGTTCCCCAGTAGATCGCCAGGTCGTCCGAATCGAGGTACAGGTTGTGGATGGTGTACGACAAATCCGGCCTTCCCACGCCGTATTCGTCCAGCTCCAGGTAGGGCCGGACGAACTCCCGGATGCCCAACGCAGTCGTCTCCGGGATCACGTACTTCAGCTCCCATCGCTGAAGCTGCATCTTGTCGTCCGCCATGCTTGAGCCCACCACGCCTTGTTTTGGCCGCCATTCCCCGCGCCTTCTTGCCACCCCACTAAGCAACATCCATGCCGCCGAGGCCCCGTTAGGCCCGGCGACCTGCCAGCCAGTGCGGCGTCACCCAATTCTCCCATCGCGGCTGGAAAACACGAATCTCGGACAGGCCTGCCCGTCGCATTTCCTTCCTCAACGCACTCCCGCTCATCCCGATCTCGTGCGTGTTGGTGAGCCGCCCCACACGATAGCTCACCAGCGTGTGGACAAGGTTCGGCTCGTTTGCAAGAACCAGCCACCCCCCAGGACGCAAGGTCCGGGCCGCAGCTTGAATGGACCGCCGCCAGTCAAACGCATGGTGCAACGCCTCAAAGACGAACGTCGCGTCAAAACCCCCCAAGTCCCCAACGGCCTCGTCCACGCTCTCCATGGGAGCCGCCCGAAACCGCAGCCTGCGCGGCAGCCCACGCGCCACCAATGCCATCACCCGCTTCTCGCCGATCCCGACGTCGTCTGGTGCAATCGTGGTCCCCGTGACATCGTACCCGCGTATGGCCAGGAACTCCGCCATCCATCCGCACCCGCAGCCCAGTTCCAGCAGCCTCCCGTCCGCCGGCACCCCAAGCGCCTCAAGGACCCCCATCAGCCGAGCCAACTCCCCGGCATACCGCCCGAAGGACTCGCTGTTCCAGAACGGCTTCACGACATGGTCCGCAATCATCCGCTCGCGGGCCGCCCCGGGTATGGATGCAAAGTAGTCAATCTCCCCTTGGTAGGCCTTCTGCTGGTCCTCGAACGTCGGCGGGAAATGCCCATCGGCATGGTCCCTCAGGATCAGCCAGGTCCCCGCGAGCACCTTCCCAACCTTGCCGAGCGGCATGTGGTAGTCCCTTAGGTTGGCCTCCATGATCCGCTTCCCCGGCCGCGTTAAGGGACTTTCAGCCAGCCAGCCGGCCACGCGCCGACTCCAGCCTCGGGCTTTTCCCTGCGTACTTTCCATGGCTCGAGGAACATTCCCTAGTCGCGTGCCCCGCAACAACCGGAAATCCTGCCGGCAGCGGCTCTTCGCCGTCGGGCAGGCATGGGTCATGCTCCCCCGAGACTTGCGCTGGGACGTCTCAGCCATACCCTGCGCGCTGGCCACCCCCTGGGGCCCTCAGATGCGACAAGCAAGAGTTCACCAATGCGCACGCCCCTCCCTGCTTCGGGCCGGGGTGGGAACGTCGTGGGCATCCCGTGGTTTTTCATTGGTCGAGCTGCTCGTGGTGCTGGCCATCATCGCCGTGTTGGCCGGTCTCCTCGTCCCGGCCCTGGGAAAGGCGAAGTACAAGGCAGCCCAAGCCAACGAGACATCCACCGCCCGCCAACTCATGATCGCGTGGCACCTTTACTCGGGGGACCACAACGATGCCGTGCTGCCCGGCTACCGACATGGCCTCGAAGCCAAGGACCTCCAAGGCCGGCCCATTCCCCATCCCATCAATGCGCGATACCCGTGGCGTCTTGCCCCATACCTTGGCAAGAACTTTGCCGTGATGTACGCCAACGAGAACCGGCGTCTTCTCGAACAGTTCCAGCGCATGGACGACCCCATGATCGGCGTCTATGCCGCAAGCGTGTTTCCATCCCTTGGCATCAACTCGGTCTTCGTAGGGGGGGATGACATCGAGCTTCCCCCCACCCCCGCCGCCTTCGCTCGGTTTGGCCCCTTCTGTGTCCTGCACGTCTCGGAGGTTCGACAACCCCAACGCCTCATGGCATTCGCGTCGGCCCGCGGCCCCTTCGAGGGACGCATCGTTCAGGGCTTCTATGCCGTGAAGCCTCCTTTCCTCGCAGCCCGAAGGTGGGCCATCGAGTGGAATCCCGCCGATGGGCCTGAAGCTTGGGGCAACGTTCATCCCAGGTTCGGAAACCGCGCCGTTGCCGCCTTCGTGGACGGTCACGCGGAGTCCCTGGCTCGCCCAGCCCTCCAGGACATGCAGCATTGGGCCAATCCAGCCGACCGGCCGGACTGGACGATACGATGACCTTCGCGCGCAGGCCCGGTCCACTGGGGGTGGTGCCCTGGCCGGCACAACGACCTGCGGATGGCTCGTGACCAGTGCCGGACGGTGCTGTGCCGCCCGCGCAGCGGGTTCTTCCGCGCCGTGGCCAAGGATCCCGTGCCGAAGCCGTCGGGGCGGCGCAACCACGGGGCCTTCCAGCGTCGACCCAAGCCGTTCGCCGACCTCCCCCTCGCCCGGCCCCGCAGCATCCGTGCCGCGAAAGCCCCCATCGAAAACGCTGGAATCCTCGGAAACCCAAAGCGCCCGCCGCGCCCAAGGCCCACGAAGGAAGCGCGCGTCAGATCGGACCCCTTGGCCACCCCATGGCTATCTTGGGTCTCTCTGCTCTCGGACCGGTGCCGCCCGAAGTTGTCAGTCGCTCCAGGCACTGCGTGGCTGGCTCAACGCATGGAGCGCGGCCGTCCCCGTCCCCCTCTGCGTCCCCCGTCTTGCGGGACCGGTTCGCTTTCCGCATCCCGCTTCCTCGGCACCAACCACTTCGGCACGCATGGCGCTGGGACTGCCGCCCGAAGTCGGCCTTGCTTGATGCGGACGGCTCCGGCTTCATCGCGGCGTGTCCAAGGCCTCGAGCACGACCATGTGAAGGCGTCCGCCCATGGAGGGCGGACGCATGGCGCCCCGCACCAAAGGGTCCGGGGCGTTTTCGTTGGTGGGGCAAGGGGCCGCACGGGCAGGAGATCGAACGAGCCATGCAGAACGCGGACAATGCGGGCGGCCTCGAGGCCGCGAAGACCGAGGTGCAGCGCAAGTCGCTGGATGAACGCGGGCAGATGGACGAGCTGATGCGCGTCCGACACTCGTGCGCGCACATCCTCGCCACCGCCGTGCTGCGCATCTGGCCGGACGCGCTGCTCGACATCGGGCCGCCCACCCAGGAGGGCTTCTACTACGACTTCGACCTGCCATCGCACCGGTTCACCCCCGAGGATTTCCCGCGGATCGAGGAGGAGATGCGCAAGGTCATCAAGGAGAACCAGGTGTTCGAGCGTTCCGTCGTGACGCGCGACGAGGCGCGCGAGCACTTCGCGTCGCGCGGGCAACGGTTCAAGGTCGAGCGCCTCGGCGACATCCCCGAGGGCGAGCCCATCAGCTTCTATCGCAACGGCGAGTTCGTGGACCTGTGCGCGGGGCCGCACGTGATGCGCACGGGCAACGTGAAGCCCGCCGCGTTCAAGCTCCTGAAGGTCGCCAGCGCGTACTTTCGCGGGAACGAGAAAAACCCTCAGTTGCAACGCCTCTATGGCACGGCGTTCAAGGGCAAGGAGGACCTCGAGGCCTGGGTGCGCCAGCAGGAGGAGGCCAAGCGCCGCGACCACCGCCGCATCGGCGCAGAGATGGGCTTGTTCGCCTTCGACTCCGACTACGTCGGGCCGGGCCTGCCCTTGTGGCTGCCCAAGGGCACGGTGCTGGTGGAGGAGCTCGAGAAGCTGGCCAAGGAGACCGAGTTCGCGGCCGGCTACGTGCGCGTCCGCACCCCCCACCTCGCCAAGGAGAAGATGTACCTGACCTCCGGGCATCTCCCCTACTACGCGGAGAGCATGTTCGCCCCCATGGAGTTCAAGGAGGCGGAGTCGGACGAGGCGGCCACGCGCTACTACCTCAAGGCGATGAACTGCCCGCATCACCATCGCATCTTCGCCGCCGAGCCCCGCAGCTACCGCGACCTCCCGCTCCGCCTGGCCGAGTACGGCACCTGCTACCGCTACGAGCAGTCGGGCGAGTTGTTCGGTCTCATGCGCGTGCGCTCCATGCAGATGAACGACGCGCACATCTACCTCACCGCCGAGCAGTTCGCCGCCGAGTTCAACGCGGTGAACGAGATGTACCTCAAGTACTTCAAGGTCTTCGGGCTCGACCGCTACCTCATGCGCTTCAGCACCCACGACCCCTCCAAGCTCGGCCAGAAGTTCGTCAACGAGCCCGCGCTCTGGAAGCAGACGGAGGACATGGTCCGCGACGTCCTCCAATCCAGCGGCATCCACTACGTCGAGGTCCCCAACGAGGCCGCCTTTTATGGCCCCAAGATCGACGTCCAGGTCTGGAGCGCCATCGGACGCGAGTTCACGATCGCCACCAACCAGGTGGACTTCGCGGTCCCCAAGCGCTTCGGTCTCCAGTATCGCGACCGCGACAACTCCGACCGTACCCCGCTGTGCATCCACCGCGCGCCGCTGGGCACCCATGAGCGGTTCATCGGGTTCCTCATCGAGCACTACGCCGGCAACTTCCCCCTCTGGCTTGCCCCCGAGCAGGTCCGCGTCCTCGCCATCGGCGACGAGCCCCGCCTCGTCGAGCACGTCCGTGCCCTCGTCACCGAGCTGCGCTCCCATGGCGTGCGCGCGGAGTCGGACCTCACGAGCAATCCCATCAAGGGCAAGATCCAGGAGGCCGAGCAGGCCCGCGTCCACACGATGCTCGTCGTCGGGGCGCGCGACCTCGACGCCGGCGTCGTTAGCGTCCGTCTCCATGGCAAGGGACCGCAGGGAGCCAAGCCCCGCGCCGAGGTGATTGCCTCGCTCCTCGAGGCCATTCGCACGCGCGCGGCCTGACGGCACGCCCACCCCGCCCGGGTGCGGACGGCGTCCTCCCATCGCCTTGGCGGAGCATCCATGCCGGCCTTGCGGCAGGGCCGAACATCGGCAGGGTCAGCGTGACTCCGTGAGCGGCAACGCGGGCGGCCGTGCCGTCTCCATCGCGCCCATGGCGCGAACGGCGGGCCGCCGTCTCCGGGGCGCATCCCAGCCGCGTAATGCAGCCCTCGGAATCGCTCGCGTCGTTGGGCGGGCGCGGGCTGGCTTTGGCAGGAAAGGCAACGTCGATGAAGGCGAAATCTGGGCGGATGGTGGGACGGTGGTTCGGCGGATGGGCTTGGGCGGCATGGATGGGCTGGGCAACCCTAGTCGTCCACGGCGGATGGCCGCCTCCATCCCTCGAGCCGTTTTCCGGGCTGCCACCGCAGTTGCCACGGGCCGCCTATTCGTTCGTGGATGCCTTGCCGGGGGTGGTGCTGGATCAACCGGTGGCCACCGCCACGCCCCCGGGCGAGACCAACCGCCTCTTCGTCGTGGAGAAGACCGGCCGCATCGTCGTCATCACCAACCTCGCGCGGCCCACGCGGACGGTCTTTGCGAACCTGACGACGAACCTGCTGACGTCAGGCGAGCAGGGATTGCTGGGCCTGACGTTCCATCCACGCCACGCGGAGAACCGCCGGTTGTTCGTGTTCCGGACGCTCAACACTGGCCCCGGGACCACCCGGCAGGCCCACAATGTCCTCACGGAGTTCCAGGCGTCCGCCGCCAACCCCAACGTCATCGACATGGCCAGCGAGGTCCGCCTGTTCGCGCAACGGGACGAGGCCTCCAATCACAACGGGGGCGACCTGCACTTTGGCCCGGACGGTTACCTGTACGTGGCCGTGGGCGACGAGGGCGGGGGCAACGACTCGTATGGGAACGGCCAGCGGATCGACCGCGACCTGTTCGCCGGGCTGCTTCGGCTGGACGTGGACGGCCGTCCCGGCTCGTTGCCGCCCAACCGCAACGCCGCCAACGCGTGGATGTTCACCACCAACTACGCGATCCCGGCCGACAACCCCTACGTGGGCGCGACCTCGTTCAACGGACTCTCCCTGAACCCCGCGAACGTACGCACGGAGTTCTACGCCGTCGGGTTGCGCAACCCGTGGCGGTTCTCCTTCGACGCCGCGACGGGCGACCTGTGGGTGGCGGACGTCGGCCAGGACAAGTGGGAGATGGTATTCGTGAGCCGAAAGGGTGCGAACCACGGGTGGCCGTTCCGCGAGGGGCGCGTGGCCGGGCCGCGTGCCAACCCTCCGGCTGGCTTCCTCACGAACCCCGCCTTCGCGCACGTGCCCCCGGTCCACGTGTACGCGCATGGCAGCGGCAACGACCGCGGCAACTCCATCACGGGCGGACGCGTCTATCGCGGCGGCCGCATCACCGCCCTGCATGGAGCCTACGTGTTTGCCGACTACGTCAACGGGAACGTCTGGGCGCTCCGGCGCGATGCCTCGGGCGCCACCGCCGTCGAACGCCTCGGCGGCCTCGGCAACGTCGCAGGGTTCGGCGTCGATCCTTCCAACGGCGACCTCCTCGCCCTCCAGCTCAACGCCAACAAGGTCATGCGGCTCGTCGCCTCCCCCCTCGCCGGCGACCGTGCCGTCCCGCCCACCCTCGCCGCCACGGGCGCCTTCCAAGACCTCGCCGGGCTCGTCCCCGCCCCGTCCTTCCTCCCCTACGACGTCAACCTTCCCTTCTGGTCCGACCACGCCCTCAAGCAGCGCTGGGTCCACATCCCGCCCGGCCAGCGCGTCGAGGCCACGGCCCACGACGCATGGAAGTCACCCGTCGGCACGGTGTGGATGAAGCACTTTGAGATCGAGACCCAGCCGGGCGACGCGGCGACGCGGCGACGCCTCGAGACGCGGTTCCTCGTCCAGATGCAGCAAGGGGTCTATGGCGTCACGTATCGATGGACGACGCCGGGCGACGCCGTCTTGGTGCCGGACGAAGGGGCGACCGAGACCGTGTGGATCACGGATGGCGGCGTCGCCCGCCCCCAGGCGTGGCGATACCCCAGCCGCACCGAGTGCATCGCCTGCCACAACCCGGCCGCCGGGGGATCGCTCAGCTTCAACACCCGGCAACTGGACCGCATGCGCCCGCTGCCGGGCGGGGCCAGCCTCCACCAAATCGAAGCCTTGGCCGCGGCCGCCTACGTCTCCCAGCCCGCCGATGCACCCCTGGTTCCCACCTTCGCGGGAGCCTCCGGCACGCACGGCGACGAAAGCCTCGAATGGCGCGCCCGACGCTACCTCGACGTGAACTGCGGGTTTTGCCACCGCCCCGGCGGACCCGGCGGCGGCCTTTGGGATGGACGCGCCTCGACCCCCACGGACCTGGCCGGGCTCATTGGGGGCGCGGTGGTGGAGGCGGGCGGCATTGCGGACGGCCGTATCCTGGCTCCGGGCGACCGCGCGCGATCGGTCCTTCTCGACCGCGTGATGCGTCTGGACGGGCGTCGGATGCCGCCCGTGGGCAGCGGTGCGCTGGACCCCGAGGGCATCGCGTTGATCTCAGCCTGGATCGACTCGCTCCCGTCGCGCCCCACCCTCGACGGATGGCTTGCGTCCAAGGGCCATGGCGCGGCTGGGCAGCCGGCCGACCCGTCCCGTGACCTCGACGGGGACGGCGACCCAGACGGGCTGGAATTCCTCGCAGGAACCGAGCCTGGCGATGCCACGTCTCGGTGGCGGCCCCACGTGGAATGGGTGGCAGGCAAGGCCGTGCTGAGGGTGCGTGTGCCCGCGAACACGGCCTTGGTGGCCGAGGTGGCGGACGCCCTGTCCGGGTCCGGCTCACCATGGCGACTCCTTCCCACGATGGAGGCGGTGCCGACCTTCCCGGCCACCGACCGGGAAGTCATGCTGGAACTGCCGCCGGGGGACGCCGGCCTGTTCCTGCGCCTCGGGCTCAGGCGGCCGTGAGGACGCGTTGGGGCTTCAGGCCCTGGGCTAGCCCTTCGGCAGCAAGGCCGCGAGCAGGAGGGCGCCCCCCAAGAGGATTCGATAGATGGCGAAGCCCGTGAACCGGTGGGAGCGCACGTAGCCCAGGAGCCACTTCACCACCACGAAGGCCGATGCGGCCGATACCACGCAGCCCAAGGCGATTAGGCCCCATGGCTCGTGGGGCTCGCCCGAGCGGACGGCGTCGAGGAACTCCTTGCCACCCGCCGCCAGGAGCGTAGGCACGCCCAGCAGGAAGGCGAACTCCG
>JBJSZF010000428.1:0-23005 GCA_046090125.1 Verrucomicrobiota bacterium | reverse complement strand
AACTTCCTGGATTCCGCCGGTGACTTTGCGCAGTCGGTTCCCTTCATTGGATCGAACCTGGGGAGCTTGGCGGACCAGGGTACGGCCCTCATCAACGGCGTCCGCGCACGGATTCAGTCCGTCTTGAACAGCTTGCCCCGGGCAGGACAGGTCGTCTCGGCCATCGAGGGCTGGAACAACACGACGTTCGGGGGCTTTCTCTTTCAGGTGAACGGGGTCCTTGCGACCTACGGGTCCACCAGCGCCGATCCGCTGTCGTGGAATGTCAATCTGTCGTTGAAGCCGACGGCGGCGACGATGGCAACCTTGCAGGACATTGCAGGGGGCGTGTTCGGGGCGGTGTTCTCCGGCGCCGCGCCGTCGGTGACCGTGCAGGCGGAGGCGTTCCTTGACTTCAGCTTTGGGAATGATGGCGGGTTCTTCGTGGCGATTGACGAGCTGGGTGCCCGTGCCTCCGTCAACGCCACCAACCTGACGGGATTCCAGTTCGACCTCAGCCTTCCCGGGGGATTGGCTGGTTTTGGCGTCAGCAATGGGAGCGTCCTCGTCTCGGCGGCCGTGTCGGCCGTGCCGGACGCGGGCGTCTTGACGGGGGGGCGGATCACCTCCGCCACGCTCACGTCGCTGGCCAACGGCAGCATCCCGGTCGGCAATGCCTTCAATCTTCGGGATTCGGGGACCTTGGAGGCGTTGTTCCCGTTCGGGTATCAGACGGTCAACTTCCTCGGGTTCAACCTCGCGGGCCAATACGTCTTGCGCGTCGCCTCGTCCGACCTGTTCGGGGGAGGGTTGCCTTCTGTGACCCTGGGGGTGAACAGCACGATGACCCTGTCCGGGCAAACCTTGTCCGGCAGCTTCACCTTCCTGAACACGGGAACGGAGACGATCCTTCAAGCCAGCAACGTCACCTTCCACCTCGGGGCGGGTCCGGACCGCGTGCTCAGCGTCCAGAACGGGTCCGGGAACTTCGTCCTGTTGGGCTCGGGCGTGGCGGGGACGTTGGCGCTGGACTTCAACCTGGGGCCCGCCCTCCCCGGGCTGACCTTGTCCCTGACGGGCCTTCGGCTTGCCGTGAACACCACGGGCGGCGCGGTGGCGTCCATCAATGGCGTGGCCGTCAACCTGCCGGCCGGCCCCTACTTCCGCGTCTCCGGCAACGGGTCGGTGGGCCTGTCCAACCCGGCGGCCAGCCTCGCGGGCGACTTCGTCTTCGAGCCGCGGGATGCCGACAACAACACGGGCAACGGGTACGAGGAGGTGGCGGT
Organism: Verrucomicrobiota bacterium; assembly: GCA_046090125.1. Classification (GTDB taxonomy): domain Bacteria; phylum Verrucomicrobiota; class Verrucomicrobiia; order Limisphaerales; family UBA9464; genus UBA6176. Next base: position 21,740 of record JBJSZF010000428.1, on the reverse strand, counting down.
CGGCGTCGCGAACCTCGCGTTCGCGTTCTCGGAGGGCGCGCAGAAGGTCGTGGACGTCACGCAAGGCGCGGGCGTGCTGGTGTTCCGGACCGGGGGGGTGACGGGTCAACTGAGCGTCCAAGCCAGCGTGGCCGTCCCGGGCTTCAGCCTTTCGGGCCGTCATTCGGTGGCCCTGAACACCGCCTCCACGGCGTACAACGCCACGGTCAACGTCAACGGCACGTCCCTCGCGGTGAACCTCGGGGCCGGGCCTTACCTGCGGGTGGCTTCCACCGGGACGACCCCGGCGACGACGGCCACGTTGCAGGTCCAGGGAACGGTCCTACGCGGCAACTTCGAGTTCGAACGCAAGACGACGGCCTCGTCCCAGACCGTCGTCACCGTGGCCGCCACGGCCGTCTCCGTGGAACTCGGCCCCAACGGCGGCAGCCTGGTCCGCGTGACGGATGGGAGCGGCCTGTTCTTGCTGACCACGGCGGGCCTGGCTGGGGACGCCAGTGCCACCGTCAGCGTGGTCGTGCCCGGCGTGGTGACGTCCTCGGGGACGTTCCGGCTGCGGTTGAACACCCGGCCGACGGCCGTGAACGAGTCCGTCACGCTCAACGGCAGCCCCGTCACCGTGAACGTGCCGTCGGGCCCCTATGTTCGCGTGGACGCCACCGCGCTGTCCTTGTCCTTCCTGGGGCTCGACGTGTCCGGCAACTTCTCCTTCGAGCAACGCACCAGTGCCGCCGGCCAGACGCTGGTGACCGTCGAGGCCTCCAACGTCGCCTTCAACTTCGGCAACGGCATGGTCTCCGGCACCAGCGGGTCCGCCTTCTTGGTCTTCTCCCCCGGCGGCGTAGCGGGTTCGGGTTCCCTGACGGTGGCGGTGCAGGCCTTTGGGAATGGCTTCAGCCGCACGTTCGACTGGAGCTTCAACACGTTGGCTGCCTCCGCGAGCCACCAGTTCAACATCGGCGCGACCCTGCGCGAGCTGAACCTACCTGGCGGACCCTACTTCCGGCTCGACTCCGGCCCCGCGCCCGTGGGCTTTGACGTGTCGGTCGGCCCGTTGACGGTCGCCATGTCGGGGCGTGTCGTCCTGACGTTGGTGGACCCGCGCAACCCGGCCATCGCGTTGTCCCGGCATGTGTCCGGCGGCGTCAACGGCTCCAGCCAGGCCACGGCGACGCTCGACCCGTTCGGGGACAACAACGCCGTTCGCCTCGCCACGACCGACCTCGCCACGGCATCCACCTACAACGACGCGATCTTCCGGTTTGTCGAGGACCCGGCCATCACGGGCACGACGGCGACGGTCGCCTGGGACGACCCGGGCAAGGTCCTGACCGTGCGGCTCAACGCCCAGCAAACCACGGCCTCGACGGTTGTTTCGGCGATTAATGCAGCAGGGACTCCCTTCGCCGCGTCGCTGGCTACCCCGGACAACGGGTCGGCGGGCAATGATGGAACAGGGACGGCGACGTGGTTTGTTGCGACGGTGGGGGTGTCCGGGCTGAACGCCAGCCTCGCCGCAGGACCCATGACCTTGGCGGTCTCCAACGGGACCGGGGCGTTCGTGATCCACGACGCCGGCATGGCCGGCAACGTGGGCGTGGGGAACGCGACGCTCACCGTGCCCGGGCTTCCGTCAGGCAACGCCATCAGCCTTTCCACGCGCAGCTTGGCCGTCCGGTTCAATGCCACCGGAACGGACGTGGGCAACCCGGACGCCATCCTGGTGCGGGTGAACGGCAACCCGGCCGACGACGTCCCGGTGCAGTTCAAGGGCGCGTACTATCGCCAGTATTTCTCCATCTCGGGCGGGGCGGACCTTTCGATTTTGGGCGGCGCGGTGACGTTGGGCGGGGATTTCGTGTTCGAGAAGGCCCAGGTGGACATGGATGGAAACCCGGGCGCGGAGGACGTCTTCAAGGTGGGGGTGTCCAACCTCGCGTTTGGGTTGAAGGCGGGCAGCCTCGAGGTCCTTTCGTTCACGAATGGCACGGGGGGCCTCGTGATCACGCCGTCGGGCGTTGCTGCCAGCGTGGACATGCAGTTTGGGACCGGCCTCCTTTCGTTGGGCGGCACGGTGCGCCTGGACGTGAACACGACGGGGGCCGCCGTGTCGGGGGTGACGGTGCCGCTTCCCGCAGGCAATCGAACGCTGAACCTGTCGGCGAGCACGTCGCTGGCCGTCATCGTCACCAACGCCCGCATTCACCTCGGGTCGGCGTCCTTCCCCTTCCCGTCCCTCAAGGTGACCGTCAGTGGCAGCACGGTGGTGGTGCAATCGGCGGACGGCGCGACGACGTACGTGACGATCAACTCGTCCGGGAACATCTCGACGGGGTTGTCGTTCTCGGACTTCGCGGCCCCGGGGCCGTTCGAGTTCGTGAGCATGCTGCGGCAGGCCATGGTGTGGATGGAGGCGTTCAGCGGCAGCGACCTGTTCGCGGCGGAGATTCCGTTCACGGGGGGGAAGACGCTGGGGGATGCCTTCGTTTGGTCGCAGCTCTTCGTGGACAAGGTGTACGCCAAGATGGCCACGATGGAGCTGCAATCGCGGTCGCTGGCGCTGGAGACGGTGGATCCCGCAACGGGCAATCCACAGGCGCGCAGCGGCTCGTTTGCCAGCGCGTCCTTCACGCTTCAGTTGGGCTCGGATGCCCCGGTCACGGTCACGCTGGGGTCCACAACCTATAGCAACGCGGACAACAACCTCGACGAGCTCATTACGGCGTTCACCGCCGCGTTGAATGCGAGCGCCCTTGCGGGGAAGGTCGTGGCGCGCATCCACAAGGTCCGGGACCAGGTGCCGGGCGACCCCGACTATGCCACCCGGCTCCGGGACGACGTCTTGGTCTTGGCGTTGTCGGACGACGCCTTGGCCGCCGGCACGACGTTGGTGATGACCGAGGCCGACGCCGCCATCGAGGCGATGGGCTTCGCGGACAACCAGCAGGCCGTCCTCACCCATCGCTACGACACCCGCAACTTCTTCATCGAGCTGGGGCGGATTCTGTCACCCACGAGCACCCCCGGCACCTACGACCCGGCGCGGCGCGTGTACACGTTCGATGCAAGCCTCTCCCACACCTTCAACAACCAAGCCCTGTTCGGAACGGCCAACCTCCCCTTCAACTGGAACCTGGACCTTGGCCCGCTCGCCAATGCCCAGCTCTCGGGCGCGCTGGAGCTGAGGGCCACCGTGGGCCTCAACTTCAAGCTCGGCTTCGACCTTCGCGCCGCCGAGGTGCCCCGCATCCTTTCCACCACGACGGTTCCCGTGCCTGCCAACGGCCGCATCAGCCGCGACGCCAGCTTCCGCCTCTACATCAACGACGCCGCCACACCCATCGACATCACGCTCGACCGCGCGCGGACCCTCGACAACAACTCCGTCGAGAACCTCAAGGATGACCTGAACGCCATCCTCGCCACCATCGACTACAGCGGCCCCCTCGTGACCGGGACGGTGAAGCTCAACCAGATGGTGATCTTCCAGAAGGCCGGCTCCGGCCTCGCCTTGTCTGCCCTCCATGAAATCGACGCCGACGCCAACGGCACGCCAGACGTCGGTAAGGACCTGAATGGGGATGGCAACACGGATAGTTGGCTGGACGTGATCAACCGGTTGGTGGTCACCACGGGGATGAACGACCCCTTCGCCACAGAGCTGGGCTTCGCCAACGAGACGCTCCATGTCGGCGGCAACACGTATGTCTTTGTCTCCGGCGGCAACTCCACGCCACGCGGCTTGTTCCTCGAAGACGCCAGCCTCTCGGGTTCCCTGACGGTCACCACGCCCACCGCCATCGCCGGGTCCGTGCGCTTCGGCTTCGTGGACCTCACGACCAGCGGCGGCACGCTGGGCACCGTCGGCTACAACGGCACGACCCCGGCCCCCTTGACGGCGTCCCTGACCCTCCGCAACCCCACCACCGGCTCCTCCCGGCTCTATCTGGCCGACCTGATGGGCGGGACGTCCTCCGACGGCTTGTCCTCGATGGTCCCCGTGCCCTCGTTCTCGGGCAGCGTTCTGGCAAAGCTGGACAACCTCGCCGTGGGCGGCCTCGGCTTTAACTTCCCCTTGGGAGCGAACCCCGAGCTGTCCGCGTGGATCCCGGACATCAACGACCTCGACTTCAACCCCGACCCCTACAACGGGAGCAACACCGGCATCTTCCTCACCTATCCGGACCTCGGGAACCTCCAGAACTTCACCAGCCTCAGCTTCACGCAGATCATCCGCGCGCTCAACGCCATCGCGGACAACCTCGCCGACATCAGCGCCTTCTCGTTCCTCGACGAGCCTCTGCCGCTCGTGAACATGAGCGTCAACGACATGCTCGACCACGCGCAGAAGCTGGCCGACCTGTTCGATGCCGTGGCAGGCAACGGCTCCGCCGCCACGCTCCAGGAGGCCATCGACCGCCTCGAGTCCGAGATCGAGAACCTCTTCGACCTCGACCCCTCCATCCTCAAGGTTTGGCTCGATGACGGCGGCCTCTCCGGGCGTTCTGGAACCGCCTCGGGCGGCGTCAACGGCACCACGCGCGCCTCCCTCACCTTCAACCCGGCCGGCGACAACAACTCCGTGGTGTTCCGCTCCCGGAACCTCGCCGCCGCCGACAACGGCATCCAGGTCCGCTACGTGGCCGATCCCTCGCTGGTGGGGACCGCCGCCGCCGCCGCCTACGATGCCACCGCGCGACTGCTCACGGTCCGCATCAACAGCGGCACCACCACCGCCCTCGCCATCCGCAATGCCGTGAACGCGCTGGGCGCCGCCTCGCCGCTCGAGGCCATCCTTGGCACCCCGGACAACGGAGCCTCCGGCAACACGGGCTCCGGCGTCGTGATCACCTCCAGCCTCGTCGCCGGCGGCGGCGTCAACGGCTCCTCCAACGCCTCCGTGTGGATCATGCCCGGCGGCGACAACAACGACTTCGTCCTCACCTCCAAGCCCTCGAGCCTCGCAACGGCTGCACAGTTGAACGGTTCCTCCGTCCGCATGGTGGGCGATGCCTCCGTCACCGGCACCAGCGCCCGCGTGGAATGGAACGCCACCACCAAGGTCCTCACGGTTCGCATCAACCCCGGCAAGACCACCGCTTCCGCCATCATCGCCGCGATCAACGCGGCCTCCACGCCCTGGAACGCGGCCTTGGCCCCGCCGGACAACGCCCTCTCCACCAACACCGGCTCCGGCGGGATCACCACCACCGCCCTCGGCTTCTCCCTCAACTACAGCGTCGCCTACGCCAACGCCCTCCCCTTCCAGCTCAGCCTCTCCGACCTCGTCGATCTTCTCGCAGGCGACTCCAACGCCGCCGTCCGTTCCTTCCTCGAAGCCGCCACCACCCTCGTCCAGGTCGGCGGCTCCGGGAACCTCTCCGTCAGCGCCTCGGCCGACATCAACCTTTCCTTCGGGCTCGACCTCACCAACCCCACCACCGTCCGTCCATTCCTCTACGACACGACGGGCATCGTGCTGCGCGCCCGCATCCTGGGGAGCAACCTCGAAATTCAGGCCTCCCTGGGCGGCGTATTTGGAATCTTCATCAAGAACGGCAGCGTGGTGCTCGACCGCGACGGCGACGCAACCACCGGCCCCACCTCCAATCTGCTCTCGCCCAACAACGATCGCGGCGCCGAGTTCCGGCTCGGATTGCGGGACAACAACGGAGACGGACGCCACTACTTCGACGAGACCATTCTGGACCTCGACAACATCGACCTGACGCTGGACGGCGGCGTCAGCGCCCGTTTGCCGATCTTCGCGCCGTTCGAGGGCGTCGCGCTGGGGGGAACGGCGGACACCAACGGGGATGGCTACCCCGACAACGAGCTGGTCCTCCAGGTGGCCGACTTGGTCCGGCTCTTCCAGGATGACGAGGTCAACACCCGGGCCACGGGTGCCAGCAAGGTCGTGCGGTTTAGCGGCAACCACAACGACCTCAACATCCAGAGCACGCTCTACACCAACTACAAGGTCGTCTTCCTCAACACCGCTGCGTCCGGCGCAGCAACGGCCTCCTTCAACGTCCTCTCGCAGACGTTGACGGTCTCCATCGACGCCGGCGACACCACGGCCCTCACGGCACGCAACGCCATCCAGTCCGTCCCAGGGTTCGCAACGACCGCCCTGACGGCCGACGACGACGGCGTGGCCGCAACGACCACCAACACGGGCAATGGCAAGCTCAACAAGGTCGCCCTCGCCACGCCTAACTTCGCCTCGATGTTCGACGACCTCGACCTGTGCGACGTCATCTCGGCGAACATCGGCACGATCCTCGACGGGCTCGACGAGCTGCTGGGCAAGATCCAGGACGGGCTCAACGCCCTCGTGTTCAGCACCGAGCTGCCCCTCATCGGCTCCGGCCTCGAGGGCGCCGCCAACTTCATCGACGACTTCCGCAACGGCCTCCTGTTGTCGCTGCGCAACGAGGTCAACGCGGCGGGTGGCAATGGCCTGACGGCGCTGGAGAACGCCATCAAGAAGGCCTTCTGGAACACCCTGGGGCCGGGCGGCCTCGACCTCTTGGTCAACGCCGAGGATGGCACCGACCTCGAGGACTCGGCCGGCTTCGGCCAGCTCGACATCACCATCGACTGCGACGACGGCCTCGTGGCCAACCTCCGGCTCAAGAAGCGGCTGGACTTGCTCGACACCACCCAGAACCCCATCGACTTCGACATCGGCGTGCCCGGCTTCGGGCTGCAAGTGGATGGCAACGTCCGCGTGTCCATTGGGTTCGACCTCAAGTTCGGCTTCGGCTTCAACACCGACGATGGCTTCTATTTCGACACGAGCGCGGACGGGGATGCACCGGAGTTGGTGATCGACTTCAAGGCGGAGATCCCGGGCCTGAAGGCCAAGGGCGAGCTCTTGTTCCTCCAACTGGAGGTCATGGACGACGCGGATGCCCCCACCGTGTTCGAGGGCTACTTCCGCGTGGATCTGAAGGATCCCGACGACGACCACAAGCTGACCTTTGCCGAGATCCTCTCCCCCGGCACCAGCTCCGGCGACATCATCGACTGGGTGCTTGGGGCGGAGGCCGACGTGAACCTGGACTTGGTCGCCAGCTTTGGTGGCAACGCGGCGTTCCCCCGGTTGCTGGCCGAGTTCAAGCTCGACTGGCTTGCCGACACCAACACCGGGATGGGGTCGCCCAACATCCGCTTCGAGAACATCCAGCTCGACATCGGTTCCTTCCTGTCGGACTTCCTAGGCCCCATCCTTGGGAAAATCAGGGAGGTGACGGAGCCCCTCGAGCCCATCCTGGACCTTGTCCAGGCGCGCATCCCCGTGTTGTCGGACCTCGCCGGCGAGGACATCACGTTGCTCGTCCTTGCGGAGCGGTTCGGCCTGCTGGAGCCCTCCACCGTCCAGTTCATCCGGGACGTGTTGAAGGTGATCGACCTGCTGAACTCCTTGGGCGGCCTGGGCACGGGCACGATCCTGATCCCCATGGGCAGCTTCTCCCTGACGCCGGATCCCAACGGCGGCGCGGCCACCATTTCCTCCATCACCAGCGTGGGGAGCCTTTCCTTCGAGTCCCTAGCGTCCGCCGTAGAGAACTCACGCGGATCTGGGCGTGGCGCGCGAGGTGCCAGCCTGGAGGACATTGCCCGGGCCATCGAGAACTCCACGGGGCCCGGCGCCACGAGCACCAACCGCTCCCTGACCGCCGGGTTCACCCGCAACGTCGGCAGCCTTTCCAACTTCAAGATCCCCATCTTCGACAACCCCTCGGAGATCTTCAACCTGTTCACCGGCGGCAGCGTCCGGCTCGTCGAGTGGCGGATGCCGACCTTCAACTTCAACTTCACGTACACGCAGAAGATCCCCATCTACCCGCCGCTCTACGCGCAGTTTGGCGGCGAGATCGGGGCCAAGATCGACATTGGGTTCGGCTACGACACCTACGGCATCCAGAAGTTCATCGCCTCTGAGGACAAGAACTGGGTGGACATCCTCGACGGCTTCTATGTCATCGACTTCGACGAGGCCGGCCATGAGCGGCCCGAGCTGACCCTGAGCGGCAAGATCTTCGCCGGCGCCTCCATCAACCTCCTGATCGCCGAGGCGGGCGTGAACGGCGGCATCGAGGCCATCTTCACCTTCGACCTCAACGACGTGAACGACGACGGCAAGGTCCGCGTCAGCGAGATCATCGCCAACGCCCAGATCGACCCGCGCTGCATCTTCGACATCCACGGCAAGATCACGCTGTTCCTCGAGGCCTTCCTCAGCGTGGACCTCTTCTTCTTTAGCATCGACAAGACCTGGCGCCTCGCGGACCTCACCCTCCTTGAGTTCGACATCAGTTGCCCGGAACCCGTCCTCGCCGAGAAGATCGGGACGGAGCTGTACCTCAACATTGGGAGCCGTGCCGCCAACCGGCTGGAGATCGACACCACCGACACCTCCGAGCGCTTCATCGTCAAGCACGTGGGTGGCACGTCCGCCTCCGAAACCGTGGACGTCCAGTGGGGCAACTGGACGCAGACCTTCGACGGCATCACCAAGGTCGTCGTGGCCGACGCCGGCCAAGGCGACGACTACGTGGACATGCGCGGCGTCCTAGTGCCCTCGGACTTCCACGGGGGTGTCGGCAATGACACCGTGTACCTCTCCGATGGCACGGGCTCCACGGCGTGGGGCGACGCTGGCAACGACCTCATCTATGCCAGCACCGCCTCCACGGCCACCGGCGTGATCCTCCGGGGCGGAGCCGGGAACGACGTCCTCACCCCGGGCACCAAGGCCATCACGATCTACGGCGACGATGGCAACGACCAGTTCGTCGGGACGCCGGAGAACGACTACCTCTACGGGGACGATGGCTCCGGCACGGCGGCGGATGGCAATGACGTGATCGACGGCAAGGATGGCGACGACGTCATCCGTGGCGGGAAGGGCAACGACACGCTCGAGGGCGGGGGAGGCAACGACTGGATCCGGGGCGACGCGGGAGCCGACGTGATCCGGGGCAGCCGGGGCATGGACGTGATCGAGGGTGGCGACGGGGACGACAAGATCTACGGCGGCGCCGACAGCGACCTGCTGCTGGGCGGAGGCGGGGCGGATTGGGTGAACGGGCATGGGGGCAACGACGTGGTGGTTGGGGATTCGGAACCCACGTTTGCCGTCAATGGTCTGGCCATCGCGGAGGCCAACCTCGCAGTCATCCGGACGGCTGTTTCGGGTAGCAGCGCGACGACAATTCAGTTTGCCGGGATCAGCGGCGGCTTGGGAACGGCGTTCGGCAACGACATGCTGATTGGCGGCGGCGGCAACGACCTCGTGTTCGGCGGACCCGGCAACGATGCGCTCTACGGCGGCAACTTCATGAACCAAGGCGAGACCTCGGTCGTGGAGGAGGATGGCAACGACTTCCTCGATGGCGGAGCGGGCGACGACACGATCTTGGGTGACGACTCCATGGGCCGCGAGGGGACGCGCAACACCGGCATTGCCATCGAGGCCACCGTCTGGATGGACATGGCCTCGCTGGGCGTTGCCAACAGCTTGCGTGACGAGTCCGAGGAGGGCTTCGCCGGGGTGGAGGTGAGGCTGTATCGGCAGAGCGACAGCGTGCTGGTGGCCACGGAGACGACGGACTCGGCCGGCATCGCGCGGTTCCAAGGCTTGGATCCCAACAATTACTACCTGGTCTTCGTTCCTCTGCCCGGCCTCACGGTTTCCACCCGGTATGCCAGTGGTGCCACGTCCGCAGACCAAAAGGGCGACGACAACGATGCCTCCTGGGTCGCGGGCCAGCTCAAGACCGATCCCTTCCTGGTCGGGTTCGACGAGACCGAGACCAACGTCGCGGCCGGGTTCACGGGCCAAGCCAGAATCTCGGTCACGGACCAAACCGTGCATGAAGGTTCCACGGGCGAGACGCTGATGACGTTCCTGTTCACCTTGTCCCAACCCCAGGCCTCCCCCGTCGAAATCGAATACTTCACGGTGGATGGCACTGCGAGGTCAGCCGACGGCGACTTCGTGGCCATCCCGAACACGGTCCTGACCTTTGCGGCGGGCGAGACCAGCAAGACGGTGACCGTGACGGTGCGCGGCGACCTCGCCTACGAACCCAACGAGCAATTCGAGCTCCGCGTCTCCCGACGTCAACTCATGGTCCCGGGCGCGCCCGTGACCCTCAACATCTCGGACGCCACCATCCTCGGGACGATCACCAACGACGACGTGGTGCCGTCGATCTCGATCTCGGACTTCCGCCAAGTGCCGCAGGACTGGGACAACAACCCAGCGACGGAGCCAACGGTGAGGGAGAACCAGAAGGCCCAGTTCCTGGTGACGCTTTCCAACCCCAGCCAGTACACGGTCAGCGTCAAGTGGCGCAGCGACGTGTCGCCCGAGTTCCTCACCGCCTCCAAGCCCGGGGCCGCGACCCCTCTGGGACTGTCGGGGGCGGACTTCAACGTGGTGACGGACCAAGTGCTCGTGTTCGAGCCCGGCGTCACCAGCAAGGTGATCGAGGTGGAGATCTTCGACGACCTGCTCGACGAGGTGGAAGAGTCCTTCGTCGTGGACCTCTACGAACCGAGCTTCGCGACGATCTCGGACGGGCGCGGGTGGGGCATCATCTCCGACGATGACGCACCCGTGTGGGTCTTCATCCGCCCCAAGACCCCGGCCGCGTCGGCCATCTCACCCGACTCGATGGAAGTCGTGGAGGGCAACGCGGGCTCCACGCTGATCACCCTGGAAGTCTGGCTTTCCCAGGCCAGCGGCATGCCCCAGGCCAGCGGCAAGGAAGTCACCGTCCGCTACAACACGGCTCCCGGAACGGCCTCCGAGTTCGTCTTCAGCGGCGGCACGAACACCATCGACTACGACGCCACCCCCAACGACACGCTCGCGGACCCGACCGGCACGGTCACGTTCAAGCCCGGGGAAACCGTGAAGGAAATCCAGGTTCGGGTTCATGGCGACTACCGCGCCGAGGGCGAGGTCAACCCAGACAACCCATTGCAACGCATCGAGACGTTCTTCGTGAACCTCTTCGGTGCGGACGGGGCTGACATTGCGCCGACTGCAAGCCCCTACAAGAGCAACCACGTGACGGTGCGCATCGTGGATGACGACTCGTCCCTGGGCCTTCCTGACAATGGCCCGTGGGCGGTTTCCTTCGCCCATGACACGTATGTGGTGCATGAGCCGTCCGCCGGGGTGCTGTTGGTTCCCGTGACCCTGCGCCGCGTGCCGGGAAGCTCGAATGCCGTCGCGGTGTTTGCCACGGTGGGAGGCTCGGCAACGGCCGGCGCCGACTACGGCCGGGTGTTCCGAGAGGTCGTGACGTTCGCGCCCAACGAGCTCATCAAGACGGTCCGCGTGGCGGTCTATGCGGATGCCGTGGTCGAGGGGACCGAGACCATCCAACTCTCCCTGCGCAACCCGACGGGCGGCCCTGTTCGTGGGAGCCCGGACACGGCCGTGATCAAGATCCTCGATGACGACGTCCCCGAGATCTATTTCCCTGACGTTCTGTCCTTCGTTGAGGGCAGCGGCGGTGGCACGACCACCCAAACCGTCACGGTGGCCCTTCGGGACCCCGTCACCCAGGCGGTCGCGACGGCGCCGCCCGGCGGCATCACGGTCGAGTACTCCATCGTGCCGCTCACCGCGCGCTCGCCCGGCGACTTCGTCAGCCTGCAACCCATCACCGGCACCCTTTCGTTCGCGGCTGGCGCCTCCACGGCAACCCTCTCTGGCATCCCAGCCGTTCTTTCGGTTGACGTGGTGCGCGACAACACACCCGAGCTGGACGAGACGTTCGCAATTGCCCTCGCCAACCCCAACGGGGCAACCATCGCCGAGGATCACGAATTCTCCATCGCCTCCATCCTCGACGACGACCTCACCCCGATCACCGGCCAAGTCTTCCATGACGCCAACGGGAATGGCTTCTGGGACATCAACGAGCGGCCGCTCGCCGGGGTGCAGGTCGAGATTCTCTGGAGCGGAGGGATGATCCTTCCTGCCCCCACGGATGCCACGGGCACCTATTCCGCCTCCGTGCTCCTGGGGACTGTCTCGGTCTCGGTGGATGGATCCACCGTGAAGTCCCCGTACCAAGGCGGACTGTTGCTCTGGGGCGGCAGTGGCACCTACGAGACCACGACGGACAACGACAGCCAGGAGATCAACTTCCAGGGAATCCTCGGCCTCCCCGCCTTCGCGCCCGTCGGATACCAGAGCTCCCTCACCTTTGCACTGCCTGAGGATTCCGAGGAGGCACCGGGTCGCGGGGGCACGGACGACACCATCTTTGGCGGGCCGGGCAACGACGCCATCGTGGCCGGACTCGGCGATGACATGGTGGTGGGCGGTCATTGGATGACCGCGACGGACGGGAATGCCGACGTGAACCGCACCGCGTACTCGGCGGCGGTCCGGCCCGTCACGCCCGCCATAGCACCCCTGGCCGCGATCCATGATTCTGGCCCGATCTTCGACATCGACCCCACGTCGATCCCCGCCGGGCGCAGCATCGCGGGCGAGATTTGGGAGGACTTGAACTCTAACGGGGTTCAAGACGCGAGCGAAGCGTTCCTCGGCGAGGTGGTGGTCAACCTTTATGACTGCGACGGCAACCCGGTGAACTCGTTGGTCACGACCAACGGGCAATACCTGTTCAAGCGCCTGTCGGCACCCGACGACGCATCCCCCACCGAGTACATGGTGGAGTTCGTGCTTCCCAACGGGCGTGCCTTCTCGGCACCGGCCGGAGGCTCCAATGCGACGAACAACGACGTCGTTGTGGGAAGTCGCACCGGGATGATCGTGCTGACGGACGCCAGTCCCAATGCAACGGACATCGATGCGGGAGTTCGGCCCACCACCACTCCGGTTGCCTCGGGCCTGCCCCAGTTTGGCGACGGGGCCTACGGCGTCTCGGAGACGGTGGTGGGCGGCAAGCTGTGGCTGACGATCACCCGGGGTGATGCCTCCCAGGTGCGTCCCGTGGTGGTGCGTGCCGTCGCTGGCACGGCGACGACCGGGGTCCATTTCCAACCCCTGACGTCGTTGATCACCTTCGCGGTGGGCGAGCAGGTGCGAGCGGTTTCCTTAGGCATCATCAATACTGGCACCCTGCTGGATTGTGACACGCCCAAGGTCCTCACCCTCGAGTTGCGGGAGGTCACCGGCCGCCTGCTCGATTCCGCCCCTGTGTACATCGGCGGACCCCTGTCCGGTGGAAACACTGACGACGACGACATCGACGCGGGCGGGGACTGGGACATCGTCCTTGGGGACTCCGCCATCCTCCCGGGCACGGCGTACATGGGGAATGCCGTGAGCATGGGGGCCATCGAGTCCGCGGGTGGTCCCGGCAAGGACAACATCCGGGGCATGGATGGCGCCGACTGGCTGGATGGCCAGCTTGAGGACGACGTCATCGCGGGCGGCTCCGGCCTGGACACAATCCTCGCTGGCATGGGCGACGACGAGGTTTGGGTGGACCTCGACGACGACGTGATCGATGGCGGGCATGGGACGGACCGGGTGGTGTCCGTGCGGGACGTGGCCTGGATCCAACTGGAGACCACGGGCCCGACGACGGCAGTCCTCCGGCATCGCGACTCCGAGTTCGCCTTCCCGTTGGGCACCTTCACGCTGTCCAACGTCGAGGAGGCGCGGCTTGTGGGAGGTGCGCTGGACAACACGTTCGACGTCCGGGGATGGGTTGGAACGGCCCAAGTGGTGGGCGGCCTGGGCCAGGACACCCTGCGCATCGAGGCCTCGGGCGACGTGAGGCTGAAGGATGCCAGCGCGTTGGAGGGGCTGTTGTTCCGGGTGTTGTTCGGGTTCTGGAAGGACGCGTCGGCCGTAATGATGGCGACCGGGAACACCTACCACATTGGCGGCGTGGAGGCCTTCCGCCTCTCCGGGAATGCAGGCCCCAACGTGCTGGATGCCAGCCAGTTCTCCCGGCCCGTGACCTTCATCGGCGGCGCTGGCAACGACACCCTCATTGGCGGTTCCGCCAACGACTTCTTCCTCGTCGAGGCGAACACGCCACTGGGAACCATCACGATCGTCGGAAATGGCGGCTCCGACACCATCAGCCTCGCCAACACGGTGGCGGACTCCACCCTCGACCTGTCCCTGGTTGGCGCTGGCCCCCAAGTGGTCAACCCGAACCTCTCGCTCGTCCTGCTCGACGCCATCGAGAATGCCGTGGGCGGCAACGGCAATGACACCCTGATCGGCAATGCCCTCGACAACGTCCTCACGGGCGGGCCGGGCAACGACATCCTCGATGGCCGCGCCGGCAACGAGGTGTACGCCTTCGACACGGATTCCGCCTGGGGCTCGGAGACCGTCATTGAAAACCCCGCGGACCCGGGACGTGACACGCTTGACTTCTCCGGGACGACCTTGATGTCGGTGAACGTAAATCTTTCCGTGCTCAACGTTCCCCAGGTGGTGAATGCCAACCTGACGCTGACCTTGCAGGGCGGTGGCATCGAGGTGCTCGTCGGCGGCACCCTGAACGACACCCTGCGAGGCGATGGACTCAACAATGAACTTCGCGGGGGAGCCGGTGATGACGTGCTGGACGGCAAGGGTGGCGACGACCTTCTCGACGGCGGCTCCGGCAACGACGACATCGACGGGGGTGATGGCCTGCTGGACCGCATCGTCGAGACGGCGGATACGGACTTCCGCCTCTCGAACCTCCTGCTCGTGCGCGGCACGGGCGAGGTGGATTCCTTGGATGACATCGAGGTTGCGTGGCTGGCCGGCGGAGCGGGCAATAACCGCTTTGACCTCACGGGCTGGACAGGCATGGGGATCGTGGATGGAGGAGCTGGAAACGACACCCTCGTGTGGGCGGCGGACGCCAACTTCCTCCTCACAACGGCGCAACTGCTGGTCTCCACGGCCCTGGGGCTGACGGCGCTGACGTCCATCGAGGAGGCTGAGTTGATCGGCGGAGAGTCCGACAACCTGCTCGATGCACAGGCATTCGATGGTTCCACGCTCCTGTCTGGCGGGAATGGCCATGACACCCTTCTGGGTGGCATGGCGGACGACGTCCTGCTCGGCGGTATGGGGGATGACGTGCTGTCCGGCGGTCTGGGCAACGATGTCCTGGACGGCGGCGATGGGTTGGACCTGCTGGACGAGGCGCGTTCCGGGGCGCTGACCGGGGTGACGTTTGTACTGACGAATGCGACGCTCACGATCATCGAGTGGGCCGGCAGCCCGGCGGTCCTCGTGGCGGGCGTGGATCATTTCATCGGCTTCGAGGGCGTCCGGCTGACGGGCGGTCTGGGCGACGATGTGTTCGACGTCGGGGGCTGGACGCAAGGCTCCGTTGAACTGGGTGGCGGCGCGGGAGGTTTGGACACCATCGTGGTCACCTTGTCGGCATCCTTGCTGACGGGCGGCTCCGTGACCGCGAATACGGGCTGGCTGACGTTTACGGGGTGCGCCGGCTCCATCCTCTTCTCCGACATCGATGCCATGAGGGTGTATGGCACGGAGCAAGGCGACCTGATCGACCTCTCTGGCTTCGTTGGAAGTGCCACGCTCGATGGGCTCGGTGGCAACGACGTGCTGCGGACGGGTGCGACGGGCGGGGGCGGCAACCGCATGACGGTCATCGGTGGCGACGGCAACGACCGCATCGAATTTGCAAGGCACGTGGGCCTTCTCGAAGAGGCCTTCGTGATTGCGGGCGGGGGCGACGACACTTTGGACTTCTCGGGCTACACCGTGGGGGTGTCGGTGAACCTCTTGATGGTTGGCGCATGGCAAACCGTCGTGGCGGCGGAGCTGATGCTCATCCTGGGGTTCGAGGACGTGGAGGGGCTCGTCGGCGGGACGGGGGCCGACACCTTGCGGGGCAACAGCCTGAACAACCGCATCACGGGCGGCCTCGGGGCCGACGTGATCGATGGCAACGGCGGCGACGACACGTTGGTGGAGGGTGGCGACGCCGACTTCACGTTGAGCGACGTCCAGTTGGTGCGTTCCGGCGACGGCGTGGACTTGCTGGCATCGATCGAGCGGGCTGAGATTTCGGGCGGAACCGGCAACAACCTGCTGGATGCGCAGGCATTCTCCGGCCCGTTGGTGCTGCGGGGTCTGGGCGGCAAGGATGAGCTGCGGGGCGGGTCCAACTCGGACGTCTTGGTGGGCGGTGCCGGCGACGACATCCTGCGCGGTGGGGGCGGCGACGACATTTACCGGTTCGACGCCGACGAGGTTCTCGGGACGGACCGGATCGATGAGCTGCCCGGCTTGGCTGGGGGCCGCGACCGGATCGACTTCAGTGAGACCACGGGCTTCGGGGTCACGATGAACCTGTCGGTCACCTTGGTGCAGGAGGTGGTGGCAGGGCGACTGAGCATCGAGCTGACCAGCGGTACGGCCATCGAGGACCTCGCGGGTGGAGCCCAGGCGGATCTCTTGATTGGCAACCTCGGCGACAATCGCTTCAGCGGCGGAGCGGGCAACGATCGCATTGAGGGCAACGGCGGAGCGAACGACGTCCTCATCGAGGAGCGTGACGCCGACATGCTGGCCGTGGGAACGATGGTCCAGGCGACGTTGGGGATTGGCCTAGAGACGGACGACCTTGTTGGCCTGGCCCAGCTTTGGCTGGCGGGTGGAGTGAGCAACAACGTGCTGGATGCCACCCAGTTCACCGGCGGGGTCATCCTGGCGGGGCGCGGTGGCAACGACTCCTTGTACGGCGGCGCGGGCAACGACCTGCTGCTCGGGGAGGACGGCGACGACCTGCTGCGCGGCAATGACGGCAGCGACTACCTGCTGGGTGGCGATGGCAACGACACCTACTCCTTCGACCTGTCCGTCATGCAGGGAATGGACATCCTCTTCGAGAACCTGACCAGTACGAACCCGCTGGCGGGCTTTGCGGACCGGTTGCAAGGCGTGGGCGTTTCCGGCGTGGACATCGACCTGAACCAGTTCGGGTGGCAGGTGATCAGCCCGAACCTCTCGCTGTGGCTTTGGTTCCCCGGAACCGTCGAGTTTTCCCCCTAGACATCATGAACGCACGACGCATCCAACTTGGAGGCTGGACCCGACGCGCCCTCGCGACGCTGGCTGCGGCCGTCTCGATGGCGTGGCTTGGGCAGGCACCCTTGATGGGCCAGACCCAAGGGGCCCTGGATTGGGGTGATGCACCCCAGCCCTATCCCACCACCGGGCCCAACGCCGCCGTGCACGCGATCCAGCCCACCATGTTCATGGGCAAGTTCGTGGACGCGGAGGACAACGGCCAGCCGGAGCCGAGCGCCTTGGGGGATGATGTCTCGCCCAAGGGTTCCTTGAGCGATGAGGATGGCGTCGAATTTCCGTTTCCTTGGATCCCTGGTAAGTCCACGCAGATCAAGCTGACGGTTTCCAGGGACGGTTACCTGCACGGGTGGGCGGACTTCAACCAGGACGGCGTCTGGTTGGGGCTCTTCGAGCAGATCGTGCCGGGGCTCTTCGTGGCGGCCGGGGACAACGTGATTGCCTTCAACGTTCCTCCCGACGCCAAGCTCGGGTCCACCTTTGCACGGTTCCGCTTCACGTCGTCCAAGGATGCCAAGCCCGATGGCTTCCTTCCCGACGGCGAGGTGGAGGACTACCGCATCGTGCTGACCTCGGGGGAGGCCACCATGGACTTTGGGGATGCGCCCGAGAACTACCCCACGTTGCTGGCCAACGACGGTGCACGGCATTCGATGTCCAAGCTTTACATGGGGGCCGGAGTGGATCTCGAACCCAACGGGCAACCCACCCCCGATTCCCTCGGGGATGACAAAAGCCCGGCGGGAACCAACGACGAGGATGGCGTCGTGTGGCTGTCGCCCCTCGTGGCGGGGCAGCCCGCCAAGGTGCGCATCACCTGCTCGGTGCCACCCGGCTCGACCGCCTTCGTGGACGCCTGGTTGGACCTCAATCGCAATGATAGCTGGTCGGACAACGGGGAGAAGATCCTCGCCTCGGTCCCGGTCACCTCGGGCGACAACGATCTCACCTTCACCGTGCCGGCCTCAGCCATGGCCGGGGCGACCTACGCGCGCTTCCGCCTGAGCAGCAAGGGAGGCCTTTCGCCGTCTGGGTTCGCAGGGGACGGCGAGGTGGAGGACTATCGGGTGGGCATCGAGCCGCCCGCCGCCTTGATGGACTTCGGAGATGCCCCGGGCAAGTACCCCACGCTCCTCGGCAGTGATGGTGCGCGGCATGGCATCATCGAGGGGTTCGCCCTCGGCTTGCGGGTGGACGGGGAAGCAGACGGGCAGCCCACGCTGGATTCCCTCGGGGATGACAACGCCCCGGCCAACCTCGACGACGAGGATGGCGTCGCCTTCCTGACGCCCTTGGTGCCGGGGCAATCCGCCAAGGTTCGCGTCACGTGCTCGATTCCCGGTGGCACGACGACGGCGTCCGCGCGGCTGGACGCCTGGGTGGACTTCAATGGCAACGAGACGTGGCTGGATGCCGGCGAGCAGATCCTCGTGTCCGTCCCCGTGACGGCGGGGATCAACGACCTGACGTTCCAAGTCCCGGCCGGAGCCCCGGCGCGCGGCACGTATGCGCGGTTCCGATTGAGTATGAAGGGCGGCCTCGGGCCCCGGGGCGTCGCCCAGGATGGCGAGGTCGAGGATCACGCGGTCAAGATCGAGGCTCCCACCGTGGCACTGGACTTCAGCGATGCCCCCGGAAAGTACCCCACCCTGTTGGCCAACAACGGCGCCCGTCACCGGGTCGTGGATGGCTTCTCGTTGGGAGCCTCCATCGATGCGGAGGCGGACGGCCAACCCGACCCGAGCGCGTTCGGCGACGACAGCAATCCCGCAACCATTGATGACGAGGACGGTGTCGTGTTCACGTCGGGTTTGTTGGCCGGGCAGGTGGCGACGGTCCGGGTCACGGTCCGCGTCCCAGGGCTGACCACCAATGCGAAGCCCTTGCTGGACGCCTGGGTGGACTTCAACCAGAACGAAAGCTGGGGCGATCCGGGCGAGCAGGTCTTTGTGTCGCTGCCCGTGGTGGCTGGCACAAATTCCCTCAGCTTCAACGTCCCAACGACCGCGCTTCCAGGGGTGACGTTCGCCCGGTTCCGCCTCAGCTTCCAGGCCCAGCTCGGGCCGGGTGGCATCGCCGAGGCGGGCGAGGTGGAGGATTATCAGGTCGGCATTGAGGGCGCGTCACGCCTGCTGGATTACGGCGACGCCCCAACCGGCTATCCCACGACGCTGGTGGCGGACGGGGCGCGCCATGGCCTCAAGCAGGGAGTGCTGATGGGCCAGTTGCTGGACTTGGAGCCCGATGGCCAGCCCGGGGCGGCCTCGTTGGGCGACGACAGCAACCCGGCGTCGGCGGACGACGAGGACGGCGTGACCTTCCTCACGCCGTTGGTGGCGGGCCGCACGGCCGTCGTTCGGGTCGTGACGCCCGCCCGCCTCGTCTACCTCAACGCATGGATCGACTTTGGACAGGACCAGGGATGGTCGCAGGCCGGAGACCAGATCATCACGGCGTATCCCCTCGTCCCCGGAAACAACGACATCACGTTCCAGGTCCCGGCGAATGCCCGCGTGGGCGGGACGTTCTCGCGGTTCCGCCTGAGCAGCACCCAGATGCTCACCTTCAAGGGCCTCGCGCCGGATGGCGAGGTCGAGGACCACTCCGTGCGGGTGATCAGCGAGGAGGATCGCTGCGACCTGTCCTGCGAGGGCGTTGACTTCTGGATGACCTTCCCCGGCAACTACGCGCCGGACCCGTCCAACCCGCCCAAGGTCAGCCTGTCCATCCAAGGCACTCCCGGCACGAGCGTGGAGGTCACACAGCCCGGCACCGGCTACCTCTCGAATCACATCATCCCCGCCGCCGGCACGTTCAACGTGGTCCTGCCCCAGTCGGCCGAGCTGGGCGACTTGAACGACCTCGTCAAGCCCTTGGGCGTGCGCGTCAGGGCCTCCGCCGATGTCGTCGTGGCCGGCCTCAACCACGCGGACTACACCTCGGACAGCTTCCGCGCTTTGCAGACGGGTCTCCTCGGCCGCCGCTACGTCGTCATGGCCTCCCCGAACTTCCACGCCGGAGTCGAGCCCTTGAACGGCAGCCAGTTCGCCATCGTGGGCACGGTCTCCAATACCGTCGTCCAGATCATCCCCAAGGTCTCCTCCGGTTCCCGCATCGCCGGCGTCCCGTTCTCCATCACCCTCAACCCCGGTGACGTGTATCAACTCCGCGCCACCAACGACGGGCCCTCCGACATCTCCGGCACCCTCATCACGTCCTCCCAACGCGTCGCCGTCTTTGGCGGTCATCGATGCGCCAACATCCCCAATGGGAACGTTTGGTTCTGTGACTATGTCGTCGAGCAACTCCCGCCCGTGAACACGTGGGGCGATGACTTCTTCCTCGCCCCCTTCGCGGGCAGGACCGGCGGCGACTGGGTCCGGGTCCTCGCCGCTTCCTCAGGCACCGTTGTCACCGTCAATGGAGCCGTGGTGGCCACCCTCGGCGCCGGCGACCTTCACTCCTTCATCATGACCGTGGGCACCCGCATCCAGACCTCCAGGCCAGCCTTGGTTGCCCAGTTTGCCCAAAGCGCCGACGCCGACCCCGTCCCCACCTCGCAAGGCGACCCCTTCATGATGCTCGTCCAGGCGCGTCGGCACTTCCAGAACAGCTACCGACTCACCGTGCCCTCCACGGACTTCACCTCGAACTTCATCCACCTCGTGGTGCCCGCGCTCGGCATCCCCACGATGACGCTCAACGGCGGCGCCATCCCGGCGGCCCTGTTCACGCCCATCGCCGGCACGGGCTATTCCTTTGCCCGCATCCCCGTCGGAGCCGGCGTCCAGGCCGTTTCCGGCACGTGGGCGTTTGCCTCCGGCATCTATGGATGGGCCGAGTATGACTCCTATGGGCACCCCGGATGCTTCTACGCCGGCGACGTCCAGTCGCCGCAGCCCTCGGGTTCCTTGCCCGACTTGTCCGTCAACCTCGCGACGTCTCCCACGACCGGTGACGTGACCGGCGGCGGCGGCTTCGTCCAGGTGCCGTCCTACCTCGACTTCGTCCGCTTCACCGACAATTGCGACCCCAAGCTCCGTCCGGCGGTCCAAAGCCCGGAGCCCGGAACCATCGTGCCGGCCGGCTCCCACGAGGTCACCGTCACCGCAACCGATGTCAGCGGGAATGAAACGGTCCTTTCCACCATCTTCGTGGTGAACCGGTTGCCCCGCTTCCTCGGGGCGACCAACAACGTCATCAACGAGGTCGTCCCCTACACCCAGGCGCTCGTGCCCACGGATCCCGACCTCGCATCCCCGCCTCAGGGCTCGAATTCTCCGCTCGTCGTTTCCCTCCTTGCCGGCCCCCAAGGGTTGGTGGTGACCAACGGCGTCCTGGCGTGGACCCCGTCCGAGACCCAGGGACCCTCCACCAACACGATTCGCGTCGCCGTTTCCGACGGATGGGGTGCCGTGACCAACGAGTTCACCTTGAGGGTTAGCGAAGTGAACCAGTCGCCGGCCTTCGGCGGGGCGACCAACAACACGATCAACGAGCTGGTGGGGTACACGCAGCCGCTCGCGCCGAGGGACAACGACGTGCCGGCCCAGGCGTTGACGGCATCGGTGGTGTCCGGCCCTGCGGGCCTCGTGGTGACGAACGGCGTGCTGGCTTGGACGCCGACGGAGGCTCAGGGGCCCTCGACGAACAC
>JBJSZF010000427.1:0-1927 GCA_046090125.1 Verrucomicrobiota bacterium | reverse complement strand
AACCTGCCGTACTCCGTGGGCTCGCCCATCTTGGTCGAGCTGGCGCTGGCACCGCGCGGGCCAAGCCGGATGGTGGTGACACTGCAGGAGGAGGTCATCGACCGCCTCGCCGCGCGCGCCGGCACGGAGGACTACGGCGTGCTGACGTTGCTGGTGGGACTCCGCTTCCGCGTCCAGGACGCCTTTCGGATTCCCCGCGACTGCTTCTTCCCGGCACCCGACGTCGAGTCCGCGTGCGCGGTGTTGGTCCGACGCGATGCCGTGGGGTTGGAGGAAGGGGCGGTGGATGCCTATGTGCGGCTGGTGAAGGCCGGTTTTGGCCAACGTCGAAAGATGCTGGCGAAGCTGGCCGGCGCGGTCTGGGGACGCGGCCCGGTGGAGGAGGCGATGCGTGCGGCGGGCGTGGGCGTGAACGACCGCGCGGAGGTGGTCACCCGAGAGCAATTCGTGACGATGGCCGCGCGGTTGGCTCGGGCGGGATGAAGAGGATCAGGTCCAGGGCGGGAGACGGTGTCCTCGGATGCGCGCTTTCTGCGGCAGGCATGACGCTCGTCGTCGGCTGAGCCGGTCTGGGTGACCGACTCCGGCGCGATGGACGGAAGCCACTGCCATCTGGGATGGGATTCCCGGATGCTTGGTGCGCGCGGGGCGCGGCGTCGATGGGCCATATTCCGGTCATGGTCCCTCGGCAATCGTGCCCAGCCCTGATGGGGACTTCCTTTGTTGGACAGATGGGATGGTCGCCGCGCCACGGCCCCACGTAAACGAAACGGGGCGGGAATGGGATCCCGCCCCGTGGCGATCGAATGGGTTGGCGTCTCAGCGTTTGAAGGCCATGGGCGCGCCCTGGCCCTGGGGCAGTTCATGGGCGCAGGGTTGGTTGGTGGGCGCGTCGGCGGCGCGGTCGGTGGGGTGGACCACGCCATTCTGGAGCATCCACGCCTCCACCTCGTCGCCGCTGACGGCGGCAAGGATCCGGCCGTTGATCTCGACGCAGGGCTGACGGGTTTGGCCTGTCTTCTCGACCATCTCCTGGAAGCATTCCGGGCGGTTGATGATGTCGCGCTCCTCGAAGGGGAGGTCGTGCTTCTTGAACACGGCGCGGACGCCCGCGCTCCATCCGCACCATGGCTTGAGCCATGCCACAATCCTGGGTTTTTCCATAGCCATCTTCGTGCGGCAGGATGTCGAAGGATGGGTGAAGTGCAACGTTGGATCTTGGGGACGGTCGATGGGCATCTGCTCGGGCGGTTGGGGAACGTGCTCGGTTGCGGCGAGTGATGGACGGGGGCTTCCGGCTTGAAGGGCATGGCTCGCCAAGGAATGGCGGCGGCGATAGCCTTTGGGGGTGATCTCGGACCGGGACTACATGCGGGAGGCGGAGCCAGCGAGCCTGCGATTGTCGGTGAAGCTGATCTGGGTGCTGGGCGCGTGCTTCATCGTGCAGAGCGTGCTGGCGTTTCACGGCAGGATCGACGTGGCGGGATCGCTGGGCCTGAGCAAGCGGGCCCTGATGGAGGGCCGGGTCTGGACCTTGGTCACGTATCAGTTCCTGCACGCGGTGCCCCTTCCGTTCCATGTGCTCGCCAACGGACTGGGGTTGTATTTTTTTGGACGCAGCGTTGAGGAGCGGGTGGGGTCGCGTCGGTTTGCATGGGTGTACCTTTTGGGCGGCGTGTTGGGCGGGTTGATTCAGGTGGTGGTGGACGGTGCGTTCGGGCGGGGCGTGACGGTGGTGGGCGCGTCGGCGGGCGTGTGTGCGGTGGTGGCGGCGTACTGCCGGTTGTTCCCGGAAAGGAACGCGATGTTCAGCCTGTACTTCATCCCGATCGAGATGCGGACGGCGGTCCTGCTGTGGGTGTTGGTGGCGTATGACGGGTGGTGTGCGTTGTTTCCGACGGATGGCGTGGCGCACCTGGCGCACCTG
>JBJSZF010000426.1:0-7550 GCA_046090125.1 Verrucomicrobiota bacterium | reverse complement strand
CGCAAGGCAACTGCTCGCCCTTTCCCTCGCCTGCGCCGCCCAGGCCCAGGATGCCGAGGTCGGCCGCACCTTCCGCCAAGTCATCACGGACTCCCCAGCGGGCACGCGCGACCTCGGTGGAGCCGTGCGCGTCGAGTCCGTCACACCCGAGGATGCCCGCGCATGGCAGGCCGTGCGACTCTCCGACGCCCTCGAATACACCCCCGGCCTGCGCCTCGACGTCACCTGCCAAAACTGCAACGCCACCGAGATCCGCCTCCTCGGCCTCCCCCAACGCTACCTCGCGTTGCTCCAGGACGGCCTCCCCACCCAGTCCGGCCTCGCCTCCACCTATGGCCTCGACCAAATCCCCGTCGGCCTCGTCGAGCGCATCGACGTCGTGAAGGGGCCCGGCTCCGTCTTGAACGGCCCCGGGGCCGTCGCGGGTTCCGTGGACCTCGTCCCCAGGCTGGCCCGGGCCCCCGGTGGATTCCTCGAGCTTTCCACGGGCGTCATGGAAGGCGCCGGCCGCCCCGCCGGACCCAACCGCGACCTCTTCGGAGCCGCCCACCTCGTGGACCCCAAGCGCCGCGCCGGCGTCACGTTGCATGGCCTCGAATCCCGGCTCGAAGCCGTGGACGTCAACGGCGACGGCTTCTCCGAGGTCGCACGCCGCTCCCTCGTCGCCCCGGGCGCCCGTGCGTGGTGGAAGCCCAACGAGGACGGCCAAATTGTCGCCGACTACCTCTGGACCCATGAACGACGACGCGGCGGCGAAATGGCAAGCAACGCCCTCGCGCGCCCGCCCGAAACCACCGGCATCGCCGAGGCCATCCGCTCCCGCCGACACGGCTTCACCCTCGCTTGGGACCAGCAATGGGCCTCCAACTGGTCCTCGCGCTTGTCCGGCGGCTTCACCCACCTGGACCGCGACACCTATTACGGCGGCACGGGACCCTTGGGCGGCCCCTCGGACCCGGACTGGGACCCAACCCTGCCCCCCGCGTCTTTGGCTCCCACCGACCCCAATGGGCACCCCATTCCGCCCTTCAACGTGGACCTTGTCCCCGGGCTGGGCTTCGGACGGTCCCGCGACGTCCAGTGGCTCGGCGACGCGCGCCTCACGTGGCACGGGATGGAATACCATCAATGGACGGGGGCCGTGCAACAGCGCGAGGAAACCCTGACCGACCTCTTCTCCTCGCGGGCCGTCGCCGACACCTACCGCAACGTCGGCGTCATGCTCGAGGACCGCTGGCGTCCCTCGGACCGATGGGAATGGGTGGGCGGCGTGCGCACGGACTTGCACCGATTGCTGCCCGACCCCGTCGTGTCCCCGCGCGTCGCGGGCAAGTTGCAACCGTCGCCCGAATGGACCTGGCGAGGTTCGCTGGGCACCGGGTTCCGCGCGCCCGAGTTGTTCGACGAGGACCTGCACATTTCCAACGTCGGGGGCGACCTGCAGGTGGTGCGGCGCGACCCCACGCTGCGCGAGGAACGTTCCTACTCGGCGTTGATCGGCCCGGAATGGCGCCCGAACGGCCCATGGATCCTCGACGCCAACGCCTTCGTCACCCGCATCGAGGGGACGTTCTTCAATCGCATCGACGCCGACCAGCCCGAGCCCGGAATCCTGCGCCGCACCAAGGTCAACGCGGACGACGCGTGGGTGGGCGGCGTCGAGCTGAACGCCGCCCTCGTGCCGTCGGCGGACTTCCGCATCGAGGCGTCGTGGGTGGAGCAACAATCGCGCTTTGACCGGCCCCAGCTTCACCTGGGCAACCTCGACGGGTTGGACCCCTTCGACCCGCCCGTCCAGTCCAGCCGCTTCCTTCGCGTCCCCGACCGCCACGGGACACTCAAGGCCTTGGTCCGGCGCGACGGCTGGGAGGCGTTCGTGGGCCTGCGGGTAACGGGCCCCATGCTGGTGCCGCACGTCCTGAACGACCTGACGGGCGACCCGAGCCCGTTGCTGGGCAGCTATCCAGGGCAACCGCAGCAACTGGGAAACCGGATGGGTTCGGCCCCGTGGTTTGCGGTGTGGGACGCCTCGGTCACGCGGACGTGGCGCATGGACCGGGGCATGGAGGCGCGCCTCACGCTCGGATGCCGCAACGTGGGCAACGCGTACCAGTCCGACCTCGACGTCGGCCGCTACCGCGACGCCGCGTACACCTACGGTCCCCGCTTCCCCCGCACCCTCTTCCTCACGGCAGCTCTGGGGTTCTAGGTGGGACACGCCAGGGAGGAGGCTCACGCGGAGCAAGGAAGGGGCAGCTTGAACCTGCGCCCTCAACCGGCGTCAGCTCCAGCCGGCTCCCCAAGTCAACAGCATGACGGTCGATGCCGACGGAAGGGGCGCAGCCTCCGAATTTGCACCGGGATCCGGACCCGACCGCACCTATCCATGGTGATGACAGCACCCATCATGGCGTCGTCGATACAATGGCTCGCGGCGCTTGGCGCGGGAGATCGTGGGCGAGTGGACGTTACCCCAGGTTTTGCCCTTCCCTGCCGAGGCCGCATCTCGAGTCGTGCCCAAAGCCTGCACGAAGGTCGCGCATCCCTGCCGGGACCTCGCCCGCGCCCTCCGAAGGAGTCGTCATTACACTCCGGGTCGTCGTACGGCCATGTCACCTGGTCCTTCGCCTGCTTCTCCACCCTCGACGGACCCTGTCCGAGGATTGCCCCACTCCTTGGGGTGTTGCCCCCGCACTTCGGGGCTACCCTCCCGTTGGGCGAGGAAGCACCTGGCAGGCAGCAACATGTGACGTGGGCGCGATGCCGCGCGACCACTGGGCACCGAAGCTCCCCGCCCGATCGTCGAAACCTCCGCCACCCACCAGGTCGGGCCTTGCCATCGTGCGCCTCGGCGCGGAAACGCGGATGCTCCCGGGCTACGCGACAAGATTCATCCAGAATCCTGCCTTTCACCCTTACGGTGGCCGCAGCCTCAACGCCGAGCCCAGGCCCACACGCCAAGCACGCGCCGACAACCCGATCCTTCATGGGATTCGAGCCTCTCGTGACGGCACGTCGTCGTCTCCTCGGACTCCCTGCGTCGATTCGGCCTGCTTGTTCTTCGAGGGGCGCACCTCCGGTCGGCCCCAAGCCGGTGCCGTGACGGGCCGTGGGGCTTCCTCAAGCAGCCCGGCCGCCCCGCACTGCCCGGGAGATGACCCGGGCGACGTCGTTGGATCCCATGACGCCCGGCAACGGCGCGACGCCGGTGAGGAGAACGGGCCAGTCGTCCTGCGACGCAGGCCGGGTGCCGTGCGAACCCCTCACCAGCGTGGCGTCGAGCGGGATCACGTCCATCAACATACGGAACCCCAGCTTCTTCTTCAGGAGTCGCCACGCGATGCGCAGGCGGACGGAGGATAGCGTCGGGTCGAGGAACAGTTCCACGGGGTCGTAGCCGGGCTTCCGATGGATGTCCACGCACCGCGCGAAGTCCGGGGCGCGGGCGTCGTCGAGCCAGTAATAATATGTGAACCACGCGTCCTCGTCAGAGAAAGCAACCAGGTCTCCGGAGCGCGGATGATCCAGGCCGATGCGCTGGAGGGAACGGTGCTCGTGGACGGTGGCGACGCCGGGCGTGCCTTCGAGAAGGGAACGGACCTCGTGCAGGAGGGAACGGTCCTGGACGTGCACGTGGGCGACCTGGTGGTCCGCCACGGCAAACACGCGCGAGTTGCCGGCATCCAGGATTTCGAGCCCCAGCTCGTCCTTGGCCGTGAGCCAACCCTTCTCGCGGAACAGGCGGTTGATGTGAACGGGACGCTGGACGGGCGTGATCCCGTATTCGCTGACGAACAGGACGCCCACCCCACGGGACTCGAGGAAGTCCGCGAGGTCGCAGGCGATGGCGTCGATGCGCCGCAGGTCGTCGGCGATGGCGGGATGGGCGGGCCCGAGGCGTTGGAGGTTGTAGTCCAGGTGCGGCAGATAGACGAGGTGCAGCGTGGGTTGATGGCGTTCCTCGATCCAGCGGGCGCACCCGGCGATCCATGCGGAGGCGGCGTCGGGACCGCCCTGGGGCGACGCCATGCCGGCGGCGGGCCCCCAGAAGGTGGGGAAGGGAAAGTCGCCCAAGGCCGACTTGAGTCCGGGCCGCAGCTCGTACGGCCAGGAATAGACGTCGAACACCTTGCGACCATCCGCCGGGTACATGGGGCGTGGCGTGACGGAGAGGTCCACGCTGGAGTACATGTTGTACCACCAGAACGAGTTGGCGCAGGTGAAGCCGGGCAGCTCGTCGCGCAGGAGGTCCCAGATCTTTGGGCCGCCCACGAGGTGGTTGGATTGCTTCCAGAACTGCACCTCGGCGAGCTGGCGGTTGTACCAGCCATTGCCCACCACGCCGTGCGAGCCCGGGGTACGGCCGGTGACGTAGGTGGACTGCGCCGTGCAGGTGACGGCCGGGAGGGCCGGATCGATGACGGCCAGGTGCCCTCGCTCGCGCCGGGCGGCGAGGCGCGGGGTATGGGGGCCGATCAGGGAACGGGTGAGCCCCACGACGTTGATGACGGCAATCCGCTGCATGTCCGGGCGAGAGGAAAGGGTCGCGCTCCATGTTTCAACCGGGAATGCACCGGGAAGTCTGGTTGCCATGTCGTCACGGACGCGGACAAGATTCATGTCGTCACCCATGGGAATCCGATCTGAGGCGCGCGGGGTTGGTGTTGGGCTGGGCGGGGGCCTTCGTGGAGGGCTTTTCCTAGCCGCGATGCTCGCGTGGGCTGGGGCGTGGGCATGCCACGGCGCCGCCGGGGACGCGGCCCTGCGCGCGGCATTGGCCGTGTTGCGCGACGAGTGCGCCAGTTGCCACGGCGAGGCCAAGCAGAAGGCGGGCCTTTCGTTCGCCTCGCACGAGGCGTTGATCAAGGGCAGCGACGACGGCCCCGTCCTGGTGCCCGGCAACCCGGGCCGAAGCCGGCTCCTCGCAGTGCTTGATCCGAAGGCGGAAAACCACATGCCGCCCAAGCGCCAGCTCCGCCGGGACCAGATCCAGGCGGTGCGCGACTGGATCCAAGGGGGGGCGCGTTGGGACGATGCCGTCATGGCGGGCGAGCCCGAGGTGGTGCCCGTTCGACTGAAGCCCCTGCCGCCCGGCCATCAACCCGCCAACGCCGTGGCGTGGTCCCCGGACGGCCAACGGCTGGCGGTGGCACGCGGCGGAACCCTCGGGCTCTATCGGCTCGACGGCACGAACCTCGTCCGCATGGCGGAGGCCGCGGCCCACGTGGATGCCATCCAGGATCTCGCGTGGTCGCCCGACGGCCGGTTCATTGCCTCCGGCGGCTTCCAACGCGTCCGAACATGGACGGGCGATGCGTTGCAGCCCGTGCTGGACCAGTCGGCGGGATTGGCCGGGCGCGTGACGGCGCTGGCGTTTGGTGGCGACGGGGTGCTGGCCGTGGGTGACGCGGCCCCGGCACGCGCGGGGCACGTCCGGTTGATGGAGGGCGCGACGACGGGCACCGGCCATTGGACGGGATCGTGGCGCGCCCATGGCGACGGGGTTTTGGACATGGCGTTCAGCACCGACGGCCAGCGCCTCGTGACGGCCGGGGGCGATCACCTGGTGCGCGTCTGGGACGCGACCTCTCGCAAGGAGGTGGCGACGTTGGAAGGGCACACGGCGCAGGTCCTGGGCGTGGCGTTCAACACCAATGCCACCCAGGTGGTCAGCGGCGCGGCCGACCGAACGTTGAAGGTCTGGGACATTGCGACGAAGGAGAAGATCATCGCCCTGGGCGGACCCGTGTCCGCGTACAACGCCGTGGCATGGTCGGGAACGGCGCAGGCCATCCATGCGGTCACGGACGCCGGCGCGTTGATGCGGTACAACAACCTCAAGACGCACACCGGGGAGCAAAGCTCGGCCTCGGGCGACGAGCGGCGGCTGGCCACGTTGCCGGACGCGACCCTCGCCTTGTCGGTGTCCGCAGATGCCTCGCGGATCGTGGTGACGTGCCACGACGGCTCGGTGCACGTGCTGGACGGCGAGGGCAAGGCCTTGGCGCGATTGGATCCGCCGAGGCCGTCCGGCCCTTCCAAGGAGGCGGCCAAGGATCTGGCGTCGGCCCCGAGCTTCGTGCGCGACGTCTTGCCCGCGTTGAACCAGGCGGGCTTTGCGTCCGGTGGCTGCCACTCGAAGCCCGAGGGACAGAACGGGTTCAAGTTGTCCGTGTTCTCGTATGACCCGGCGTCGGACCATGCGGAGATCGTCCGGGAGGCGCGCGGGAGGCGCGTGTTGCCGTCGGCCCCGGACCAGAGCCTGTTGCTGCTCAAGCCGCTGGGGTTGGTGCCGCACGAGGGAGGGCAACGATTCAAGCCAGGCTCCCCGACGCATGACCTGCTGGTGCGCTGGATCCGAGGCGGGATGCCGTACGTGCTCACGAACGAGCCGGTGCTCCAGTCCGTCGTCATGACGCCCGCGGAACGCGCCTACAAGAAGGGCGGCCGCGAGTCGTTGCGCGTGGAGGCCCGATACTCCGACGGGTCGCGCCGCGACGTGACGGCGTTGGCGGCGTATGAGTCGAGCGACAAGGAGCTGGTGCGCGTGGAGCCGGGCGGACGGATGACGGTGGGGCGCATCACGGGGCAAGGCGTGGTGGTGGCGCGGTTCATGGGGTTGGTGGCGGCCACCCAGGTGACGGTGCCGGCCGAGCGCACGTTCCCGGCCAGCCGCTACGCCGCGTTGGAGACCAACAACTTCATCGACGCGCTGGCGCACCGGCAGTTCCAGCGGCTCGGATTGCTCCCGTCCGCGTTGTGCACGGACGCCGAGTTTGTCCGAAGGGCAAAGCTGGACACGCTGGGGATGTTGCCGACGCCCGACGAGGTCGCGGCGTTCCTGGCGGATGGGTCGCCCGACAAGCGTCGGCGATATGTGGACGCGCTGCTGGAGCACCCGGCTTACGCGGACTTCTGGGCGAACCAATGGGCGGACCTGCTGCGGCCCAACCCGGACCGCGTGGGCGTGAAGAGCGTGTTCCTCCTGGACCAGTGGCTGCGGGAACGATTCCGGGAGAACCAACGATACGACGCCTTCGTGCGCGAGATCCTGATGGCGGAGGGCTCGAACCATCGGTCGGGCGCGGCCGTGATCTACCGGGACCGGCGGGAGCCGGCCGAGCTGACGACGATGTTCAGCCAGTTGTTCCTCGGGACGCGGCTGGAATGCGCCAAGTGCCACCATCACCCGAGCGAGAAGTGGGGCCAGGAGGACTTTTACCAACTGGCGGCGTACTTCGGGCCGTTGAAGCAGAAGGGCGCCGGGTTGTCGCCGCCCATCTCGGCGGGCACGGAAACCTTCTATTTCACGCCGGGCGGTTCCGTGAAGCATCCCGTGTCGGGAGCCGTCATGCAGCCGCGCGCGCCGGACGGCCCCGCGTTGCCCAAGGAGTACCAGGGCGACCCGCGCCGCGCGTTGGCGGACTGGCTGACGTCCCGGGACAACCCGTTCTTTGCACGGGGGGCGGTGAACATGCCTGGGGCCACTTCCTGGGGCGCGGCCTCGTGCATCCGGTGGACGACTTCCGCGCGTCCAACCCATGCGTGAA
>JBJSZF010000425.1:0-4727 GCA_046090125.1 Verrucomicrobiota bacterium | reverse complement strand
TTCGAGCCTGCTGCTGCGCCCGGCGGGCCCGGAGCAGGCTCGGGCCTTGGTGGCGCGGATCGAGGGAGACCGGCGGTTCTCGCTCCGGGCGGAGGGCGAGGTGGACTACTACTCGAAGCAGACGATGACGGCGAAGCCCATCAAGTACATCGCGGCGGTGCTGGGGGTGGCGATGTCGGTGGGGGCGGTGTTTGCGGCGATGAACACGATGTACGCGAGCGTGGCGGCGCGGACGCGCGAGATCGGGACACTCCGGGTGCTGGGCTATTCGCGTCGGGCGGTGGTGGCGTGCTTCATGGTGGAGGGGGCGTTTCTCGCGGCGGCGGGCGGGATGGCGGGGTGCGCGCTGGCGCGCCTGACCGACGGGCTGACGACGGGCACGCTCGACTTCCAGTCCTTCGCGGAGACGGTGTTCCAGTTCCGCGTAACACCAGACCTGATGGGCCTGGGGCTTGCGTTTGCGGTGTTCATCGGTCTGGCTGGGAGCCTGTTGCCGGCCTTGCGTGCCGCGCGAACCCCGGTGATTTCAGCCTTGAAGAGCGCATGAGCCAGGACCCCCTCGAGAGACTTCGGATTGCATCCCACGACAAGCGTCGCCGCGGTGGCCCCCTGGGCTGGATCGTCGGCGCAGTGGTCGTGGTGGTGGCGGTGGTCGCGTGGCTGGCCGTGCCACGCCCGGGCGACAACCAGCGCACGCACACCTCGTCGAAGGACCTCCAGATGAAGTCGGGGACCAATGCCGCAGCGGGGCCGGCAACGGCTTCTTCGTCCGCGCCCGCCACGGCGTCCGCGTCGGCCGGGCGCGTGGAAGGATCGGCGTTGACGGCGCAGGGCTACATCGTGGCACGCGAGCGCATTGAGCTGAGCCCGCGCTTCATGGGGGTGGTGAAGTGGATCGGCGTGCGCAAAGGGGACTCGGTGACCAACGGCCAGGTGGTGGTGCGGCTGGACGACTCGGAGTACCGCGCGCGCATGGCGGAGAACGACGGCCAGGTGGCGGTGGCGAGGGTCGCGGTGGACAAGGCGCGCATGGACGTGCGCCGCGCGACGGACCTCGTGCGCGGGCAGGTGGAGATGCAGAAGGTGCTGGACGATGCCGGGCTCGCGCTGGCGTCGGCGGAGGCCACGCTGCGGCAGGTGGAGGGGGCGCGGCGGCTGCTGGAGACGTGGCTGGAATGGTGCACGATCCGGTCGCCGGTGAACGGCGTGGTGCTGGAGCGGATGGTGGACGCGGACGAGCTGGTGACGCCGCAGTCGTTCGGCAGCGGGCGCGGCCCTTCGACGTCCCTGCTGGCGGTGGCGGACCTGGGGGACTTGCAGGTGGAGGTGGACCTTGGGGAGTCGGACCTTGCGAAGGTCAGGCTGGGACAGCGTTGCGTGGTGACGCCGCAGGCCTACCGGGATCGGCGGTATGAGGCGACCGTGGCGGAGATCGCGCCGGAGGCGAGCCGGCAGAAGGGGACGTTGCAGGTGAAGGTGAAGGTGAAGTTGCCGGACCGTTACCTGACGCCGGAGCTGAGCGCGGACGTGGACTTTATTGGCGACGGGGTGGCGAGGTAGGCGGCATGTCCCCGAACTGTGCCTGCCAGCTCGCGTAGGCAAGGCTGTCGGCCAGGAGGGCCTCGACGGCGGCGAAAAGGGGCTCGGGCCGGTGGAACCCGGACAGGACGGCGCGGTCCCCGATGTCGTTTTCGAGGACGAACGTGGGGCGTTGCGTCCCGCCCAGTTGAAGGAACTCATCGGTCGTCTCCCGAATCCGGCGTCGCACGTCCTCGGTGTGGGCGTGGGCGGCGAGGAGGTCGGGGTCGAGGCCCGTGGCGGCTGCGGCAACGCGCGCGGCGTCGGGGATGCGGGACACGGGACGACCCTCGACCAAGGCGGCATGGGCGAGGGCGAGGCGGGCGCGATCATCCCCGGCACCAAGGTCCCGTGCGGCCTCTGCGACAAGGTTGGGTGCGGCATAGTCGCGGACCCCGTCCTCGAGCCACGCGCTGGAGAGGCGATGGGTGGCGCGGGCGATGATCCCGGACCTGCGATAGAACGCGTCGCAATGGTCCCGGCTGGAGGGGATGCCGGACGGGTCCATGAGGGCGATTCTCCAGTCGAAGGCGACCTCGTTTTGGTGGCGTTGACGGAGGGCGACCCATGCAGGCTCGGCCCAGTGACACCAGGAGGAGAGGACGTCGAGGTAGTAGGTGGCGGACAACGGGGGCACGGCGCTCATGCCGGGGAGGCTCGCGGGGTGGACGCGGGCGTCGCCAATCGAATGTTGGCGAATCCGGGGCCGTCCGAGCGGAGGGCTTGTTTGACACCGGGGCGAACGACCGGTGTAGGCTGCGGCCCGCGTTGCATGAACCGAGTTGCCTTCCTTTCCACCGCCTTGTTGATCGGCCGGGTGGCCGTGACCGCCGCCGACCCCGTGGACTTCAAGCGCCAGGTACGTCCCATCCTGGAGGCGTACTGCCTTAAGTGCCACGGCGACGAAAAGCCCAAGGGGGGGCTGAACCTGGTGACGTTGGCGGGGGCGTTGAAGGGCGGCGAGGACGGGCCATCCATCGTGCCCGGCGACCCGGCGAAGAGCCCGTTGTACACGACGACCACGTTGCCACCGGACCATGACGACGTGATGCCGCCGAAGGGCGACAAGCTGACGAAGGCGGAGCAGGACACGTTGAAGGCGTGGATTGAGCAGGGGGCGAAGTGGCCGGAGGCGATCAAGCTGTCGCAGAAGGAGAAGGTGGACTTCGTGAAGCACGTGGCCCCGATCATTGAGGTGCATTGCGTGCAGTGCCACAAGGAGGGCCATGCGAAGGGCAAGCTGCGCATGGATGTGAAGTCCGAGTTCTTCAAGAGCGACGCCATCGTGGTGGGGGATGCGGAGAAGTCGAAGGTGTACACGACGATGGTGTTGCCGGCCGACGACGAGGACCTGATGCCGCCGAAGGCGAAGGGCGGGCCGTTGTCGAAGGAGAAGTGCGACGTGATTCGCAACTGGATCGACCAAGGGGCGGTTTGGCCGGACGGGTTGGTGCTGACG
The DNA here is from genome assembly GCA_046090125.1 of Verrucomicrobiota bacterium. GTDB lineage: Bacteria > Verrucomicrobiota > Verrucomicrobiia > Limisphaerales > UBA9464 > UBA6176. Next base: position 1,690 of record JBJSZF010000425.1, on the reverse strand, counting down.
CAGAAGGAGCCCACGAGCCTGCTGGCGCGGGACGACGCAGCGATGCTGCAGGCGATCCATGCGAAGATCGTGGCGACCAGCAAGGAGAAGGCCGCGTCGGACATGAAGGCCTACACCGGGAAGGTGCCGGGCACGGACATCACCTTCGAGATGCTGGCGATCCCGGCGGGCGAGTTCACGATGGGCAGCCCGGCTGGGGAAAAGGGACGCAAGGCGGACGAGGGCCCGCAGCGGAAGCTGAAGATCGAGCCGTTCTGGATGGGCAAGACGGAGGTGACGTGGAACGAGTACGAGGTGTTCCAGTTCCCGAGCATCGAGAAGGGGACCAATGTCCCGACGGAGCGCGTGGACCGGGAGTTGCTGATGAACTTCCCGGACCTGTTGCCCTCGGCGGCGAAGCCCGGCCAGAACCTGTACACGGGCAAGGAGGCGGATGCGGTGAGCCGTCCCACGACGCCCTACGTCGAGATGAGCTTTGGCATGGGCAAGGACGGGTTCCCGGCCATCTCGATGACGCACTACGCCGCGACGCGGTACTGCCGGTGGTTGTCGGCGAAGACGGGGCACTTTTACCGGCTTGCGACCGAGGCGGAGTGGGAATACGCGGCCCGCGCGGGCACGACCACGCGGTACTTCTTCGGCGACGACGCGTCGAAGCTGGACGAGTACGCGTGGTACTTCGCGAACGCGGATGGCAAGTACCGCAAGGTGGGCACCAAGAAGCCGAACCCATGGGGCCTGCATGACATCCTGGGCAACGTGGCCGAATGGGTGATGGACGGGTACGTGGACGACTACTCGAAGGTGGGCGACCGGGCCTACGTGGCCATCGACACCGAGTATCCGAACGTGGCCCGGGGCGGATCCTGGGACGACGACCCGGAGCTGCTCCGCTCGTCCGCGCGCAAGGCCTCCGAGGCGGCGTGGAAGATGCGCGACCCGCAGTTGCCGAAGTCCAAGTGGTACCTGACGGACGCGCAGTTCCTGGGGTTCCGCGTCGTGCGGCCGCTGAAGGTTCCGGAGACGCCGGAGGAGATGGGCAAGTGGTGGCCGGCCTACCCGACGAAGCGCTAGGCGGGCGGCCTTTGCGCCCGGGTGCGGCGCGTCCGAGCGTGCCGCCATGCACGACCCGGACACGCCGAGGGAAGACGAGGCCCTGATTCCGTCGCACGGGGGCTACCGGAGGCTGAAGAGCTTCCAGGTGGCCCAGTTGGTGTACGACGTGACGGCCCGGTTTTGCGACCGATACATCGACCGCCGTAGCCGCACGCACGACCAGATGGTCCAAGCGGCCCGGAGCGGCGTTCAAAACATCGCCGAGGGCAGCCAGGCCAGCGGCACCTCCAAGAAGACCGAGCTGCGGCTGACGAACGTCGCCCGCGTCAGCCTGGAGGAGCTGAAGCTGGATTATGAGGACTTCTTGCGTCAGCGAGGCCTGAGGCAATGGGACCGCAACGATCCCCGCCGCCGATCCCTCGTGGACCGCCGCTGCACCACCGCCGACGCCGTGGCGGAATGGGTGAAGGAGCAACGGGAAGCGGGGGATGGACGGGATGGACCGCATGGACCGCATGGACCGCATGGACCGCATGGACCGCATGGGGTAGGCGAAGGCCCCGGGGCGGGCGAGGTGGGGGAGTCCATCGAGTCCATCGAGTCCATCCCCCCCGCCCCCACGCCAGGTCAGCCG
>JBJSZF010000424.1:0-2549 GCA_046090125.1 Verrucomicrobiota bacterium | reverse complement strand
ATACGCGGGCGACGCCAGCAACCGGTCGATCACGCGCAGGCGGGCCGCGTCGTCCAGCCCATGGCGCCATGCCGCCGCGACGTCGGCGGGTGTTGGGGGCAGGCCCGTCACCACAAGGTGCACGCGGCGCAACCATGCCTCGGGGGAGGCGTTCGGGGCCGTTCCAACGCCTGCCGCCACGCGACGCGCGTCCAGGAACCGATCCACCGGGTTGGACGCGCGCCCCGAAGGGATGGGCGGGTCCGACAACGGGAGGAACAATCCATGGGGCGGATCGGCGGCAGACACGGCGTGCAGGTGCAGGAGGCCCGCCAACGCGATGCTCGCCCACGCCCCAAGCCCGGCGCGGACGCGCGGCGACTCATGTGTTCCCGGGGATGGCATGGGCCAAAAATGCAGCGCCCACCGGAGCCATGGCGAGAACGGATTCCCGTCGGCGGTCAGACGGCCACGTTCGAGCCTTGCGTCGTGGCGCCCCACTTCGCGTGGCCGGCGCTCGCGGCGCGGTCCAAACGGGTGTAGCCGCCGTCCACATGGACCAGCTCGCCCGTCACATGCGTGGCACGCGGCGAGGCCAGGAAGACGATCATGTCGGCCACCTCCTCCGGGCGCGTGAGGCGACGACCGAGGGGCACCAGGTGCTCGATGGCGGCCCGGGAGGCCGCAGGGTCGGGCTGCGATGCAAACCAGCGCTGGTACTGGTCCGTGTCGCACTCGGCGGGCACGACGGTGTTGACGCGGACGCCGTGAGGGGCGAGGGCGACGGCCCATTCGCGGGTCAGCGCGTTCACGGCCCCCTTGGCGGCGGCGTACCCGGAGGTTTGGCCCTGGCCGGTCTCGGCGACCTTCGAGCTGACGTTGACGATCGCGCCCCGCGCCCGGACGAGGTGCGCGCGGGCATGGTGGGCCAACGCAAAGACATGGAGGAGGTTTCGACGGAGCGACGCCATGAAGTCGTCCGGGCCATGCTCCAGCGACACGGAGTCATTGACCCCGGCGTTGTTGACGAGGACGTCCAGGGAGCCCCATCGGCCCACGACGTCGGCGATCACGCGCTCGCACACGGCGGGGTCGGACAGGTCGCCGCACACGGCCCACGCGCCGGACAACGAGGACGCCAAGGCCTGGGCGGCGGCCGCGTCGCGGTCCACCACGGCCACCCTCGCGCCCTCGGAGGCCATGGCCCGCGCCGTGGCCGCCCCAATCCCCCGCGCCGCGCCAGTGATGATGACCGTCTTGCCCGCAAGCCCCATGTCCATGGGTTGAGCCTTGGCGCAACGACGTCGCGTGGCGAGCCGGGAAGTCGGGGAGCCAGACGCCACGACCGGCACGCAAAGCCCACGCTTGAAAGGACCGGGTCGATGGGCACGATGCGTGGCGTGTCGGGGAGCCGCTATTGGGCGGCTGAGAGTTTCGCGCCAGCGGGAGACCCGTCGAACCTGCCCCGGGTCATGCCGGCGAAGGGAAATGCGCGATGCTTCAACAACAACGCCCGCGAAGGGCAAGGCGACCCATGGGTTGCCTTGCGGGATGTTGGCGCTCGTCGCAACCCGTCATCCCATCGCGCAACCTGCCCGACCCACCTGATTTCCCATGATTGCCAAGCCTGAGTTCGTCACGTCCAACAGCCGCACCCCCCTGCCCCGCTCCCGACGCGTCCACGTGGCGGGAACCCTCCACCCGGATGTCCGCGTCCCGATGCGCGAGGTCGAGCTGACGCCCACGCGCGACCGCAACGGCCACTCGGAGCCCAACGCGCCCGTGCGCGTGTACGATTGCTCCGGGCCCTGGGGCGACCCGGACTTCAACGGCGACGTCACGCAGGGCCTTCCTGCCCTTCGCCGCGACTGGATCCTGCGACGCCAGGACGTGGCGGAGTACGACGGTCGCCCCGCGCGGCCCATGGACAACGGCTACCTGAGCGAGCAGCACGCCCAGTACGCCAGCCAGGCCGAGCGAAACCGGCTCGTGGAGTTCCCGGGCCTGCGCCGTCGCCCGATGCGCGCCTCGGCCGGTCATCCCGTGACGCAGCTTTGGTACGCGCGACATGGCATCGTCACGCCGGAGATGGAGTTCGTGGCCCTGCGTGAAAACCAGGGGCTCGAGGCCCTTCGCGAGCAGGCCGGCGTCGCCGGGCGCGACGACCTGCGCCACCAGCACCCCGCGCCGGACCCCGCCTCCCCCTACACGCCCTCCGTCCTGCGGCGTTTCCCCCAGCGCATCCCGCGCGTCATCACCCCGGAGTTCGTGCGCGACGAGGTCGCCGCCGGACGCGCCATCATCCCGGTCAACGTCAACCACCCCGAGTGCGAGCCCATGGCCATCGGGCGCAACTTCCTGGTGAAGATCAACGCCAACATTGGCAACTCCGCCGTGGCCTCGTCCATCGAGGAGGAGGTGGAGAAGATGCGTTGGGCCACGAAGTGGGGCGCGGACACGGTGATGGACCTCTCGACCGGGAAGAACATCCACGCCACGCGCGAGTGGATCCTCCGCAACTCCCCGGTGCCGATCGGGACGGTGCCCATCTACCAGGCCCTTGAGAAGGT
>JBJSZF010000423.1:0-3977 GCA_046090125.1 Verrucomicrobiota bacterium | reverse complement strand
CGCGGTTGGAACGGAACCAAGGCACGGAGACGCGCGTCACGCAGCCAGGCCGGGATCATTGGCCGCAGTCGATGAGCTTCATCGTCGCGGGGGGCGGGATGCGGACGGGACAGGTGATCGGGGCGACGAACGCGCGGGGGGAACATCCCGTGGAGCGCGTGCTGTCCCCGAACGACCTGTGGGCGACGGTGTACCGGCACCTGGGGATCGACCACCATGAGTCGCTCCTCGACCTGTCCGGACGGCCGATGCCGATCCTGCCGTTTGGGGAGCCGATCCCCGAGCTGCTGGGGCCGGCGTAAGGGCAGGACGAGCGCGCGGCTCGCCCCCGAAATCCGGCTGTTCGCCCCGGGTGGCTTTCCTTGCTGGTTGGGCTGGTTAGCGAAGGGGTGAATGGACGAGTCGAAGGCATCTCCGTCAGGCCCGCCCGGGGCGGGGTCGGGTCCGGTGCGGAAGAAGTACGTGCGGGCGGTGGGACCGCGGTTGCGGTTGGTGCTGGCGGTGGTGTGGGGCTTGCTGGCGTTGCTGGGCGCGAACTCGGCGTACCTGGTGTCGATCACGGTCTTGGACTGGGCCGAGCGCACGAAGGGACTCAGCTACCAGAACTATTTTTACCAGGTGCAGTTCCTGGCCCACCTCGTATTGGGGCTGTTGTTCATCGCGCCGTTCCTTGCGTTCAACGTGGTTCATATCCGGAACACGTGGAACCGGCCGAACCGCAAGGCGGTGTGGGTGGGGTTCGTGTTGTTTGCCATGAGCCTGGTGGTCTTGTGGACGGGGGTGGCGTTGGTGCGGATGGACGGGCTGGAGATTGTCGCGGCGAAGACCGAGGGCGGCCGCGGCGTGGCGTACTGGGCGCACGTGCTGGCTCCATTGCTGTGCGTGTGGCTGTACATCCTGCATCGGCTGGCAGGCCCGCGGATCCGCTGGAAGGTGGGGATCGGCTGGGCGGCGGCAGTGGGCGCGGCCGTGGTGGCCATGGTGGGCTTGCACCGCCACGACCCGCGCGTGTGGAGCGCCAAGGGGCCAAAGGAGGGGGAGAAGTACTTCCATCCGGCCTCCACGCGGACGGCGAACGGCAAGTTCGTGAAGGCGGAGACGCTGATGAACAACGAGTACTGCCTGGAGTGCCATCCGGACGCGTACAACTCGTGGGTGCACTCGGCGCACCGCTTTAGCTCGTTCAACAACCCGTTCTACCTGTTCACGATCCAGCAGACGCGCGCGGTGGCGATGAAGCGCGACGGCAACGTGCAGATGTCGCGCTGGTGCGCCGGTTGCCATGACCCGGTGCCCTTCCTGAGCGGCGCGTTCGACGACCCGAACTACGACTTCAAGAACCATCCCACGTCGCAGGCCGGGATCACGTGCGTGGCGTGTCACTCGATCACGTCGTTGCAGGGGTCGCACCCGGGCAACATCGGCAATGGCAACTACACCATCGAGGAGCCCATCCATTACCCGTTCGCGACCGCGCCCACGAATTCCCTGGCCTTCTGGGTTAACAAGCAGCTCGTGAAGGGCAAGCCCCAGTTCCACAAGCAGACCTTCCTCAAGCCCTTCCACAAGACCGCCGAGTTCTGCTCCGTGTGCCACAAGGTTGGGCTGCCCTTCGAGGTCAACCACTACAAGGAGTTCCTGCGCGGCCAGAACCACTACGACTCCTACCTCCTCAGCGGTGTCTCGGGCGTCAACGCGCGGTCGTTCTACTACCCTGAGCAGGCCAAGCTGAACTGCGCCGAGTGCCACATGCCCCTCAAGAAGTCGGACGACTTCGCCGCGCGCGTCGTCGGCACCAACAACTTCCGCACCGTTCATGATCACTTCTTCCCCTCTGCCAACACCGGTGTGGCGGCCAAGCGCGACGAGCCGCCCGAGGTGCGCGCCGAGATCATCCGCCGGCACCAGGAGTTCCTGACGAACTCGATCCGGGTGGACCTGTTCGCGCTGCGCGAGGGCGGCGGCATCGACGGCCGCCTCGTGGGGCCGATCCGCCCGGCGACGCCCGTCTTGCAGCCGGGCCAGACGTACCTCCTGGAGGCCGTGGTCCGCACGGTAAAGCTGGGCCATCCGCTCACGCAGGGCACCGTGGACTCCAACGAGCTGTGGGCCGACGTGACAGTCACGGACGCCGACGGGCGCGTGGTGGGCCGCAGCGGGGGCATGGGGCGGCACGGCGAGGTGGACGCGTGGTCGCACTTCTTCAACGTGTTCATGCTCGACCGCGACGGGAACCGGATCGACCACCGCAACGCGCAGGACATCTTCGTGCCGTTGTACAACAACCAGATCCCGCCGGGCGCGGCCTCGGTGTTGCATTACCGCCTCACGGTGCCGCCGGATGCACGAGGCCCGCTGCGCGTGAACGCGAAGGTCCAGTACCGGAAGTTCGACACGACCTACTTCAACTACGTCTATGGCGGCACCCACTACTCCCGCGGCGCGCCCTTCGTGCTGACCACTGACCTTCCCGTCACCGTGATGGCCACCGACTCCGTCGTGCTGCCCGTGGCCGGCGGCCCCACTGCCACCAACGCGCCCTCCGCCATCCCGCCCTGGCAACGCTGGAACGACTACGGCATCGGCTTGTTCCTCAAGGGCGACAAGGGCTCGGAAAAGGGCGAGTTGGTCCAGGCGGCGCAGGCGTTCTCCGAGGTGGAGAAGCTTGGGCGCGCGGACGGGCCGCTGAACCTCGCCCGCGTCTTCTTCAAGGAGGGACGCCTTTCCGACGCCGTCGCGGCCCTCCAGCGCGCCAACGACACGAACCGCTTCACCCCCGCTGGCAACCGTTGGACGATCGCGTGGCTGAACGGGCTGGTGAACAAGCAGAACGGCTTCCTGGACCGCGCCATCCAGGAGTTCACGTCCATCCTCGAGGACCGCTACCCCGAGCTGGAGCGGCGCGGGCTCAATTTCTCGCGGGACTACGAGGTGATCAACGAGCTGGGCCAGACCTTGTTCGAGCGGGCGAAGATGGAACGGAGCAATGCCGACCGGCAGCGCGAGTTCCTCCAGGCCGCCGTCCGCCGCTTCAACGACACCCTCGGCATCGACCCCGAGAACGTCACCGCCCATTACAACCTTGCCCTGATCCATGCCCAGCTCGGCGACCGCGCCCGGAGCGCCGAGCATCGCAAGGCCCATGAGCGCTACCGGCCCGACGACAACGCCCGCGACCGGGCGGTGTCCGTCGCACGTCGCAGCAATGCCGCCGCCGACCACGCCGCGCAGGCCGTGGTCATCTACGACCTCCAACGCCCGGGAGCCTTCGGGCTGGGAACGCCCGGCCCGCAGCGGACGGTGGTGGCGCAGTAGGGGTACCGGCTGAGCTATGACGTTTCCCTAGACACCATTCGCCTCATCAGCCCCCTTGGCCTCCTAGAACCTCTCCTCCCAGAACGCCTCGCCTCCCATGCCTCATCCCACTCCACCCCGCCCTGAAGACCCCGAGGAACTCGCGCAGAACGACGACGCCGTCATCGGGCGAGCCCTGAAGCGGTCGGCGGTCGCGTTGTGCGTCCTGGGCGTGCTGGCGGGCGGCACGGCTTGGTGGCTGCGCCGGGATCGCGGGCCGGCGGTGACTCGCGTGACACAACTCGCCGCGCCGAAGGCGGCAACGAACGCGGCGGCCGCGTCCATTCCCAAGGTGCGCTTCACCGACGTGACCACGAACGCCGGGGTGCGCTTCCGGCACGAGACGGGGGCAACGGGCGAGAAGTTGTTGCCGGAGACGATGGGCGGCGGGGTGGCGTTGCATGACCTCGATGGCGACGGGTTGCCGGAGCTGTTGTTCGTGAACGGGTCGCATTGGCCCTGGGCACGTCCTCAGGGCGCGGGCGCACCGCCGCCGGGGCTGGTGCTCTACCGCAACACGTCCACCCGGGAGGCCGTGCGGTTCGAGGACGTGACGGCGACGTCGGGGTTGGGCGCGCCCTTCTATGGCATGGGCGTGGCGGTCGGCGACGCCGACGGCGACG
>JBJSZF010000422.1:0-1551 GCA_046090125.1 Verrucomicrobiota bacterium | reverse complement strand
CTGGAAGCGGGACTGGAGCTTCTCCGGCGCGGCGTCGATGAGGCGCTGGAAGGTGTTGCGGTCCCAGTTGACGAAGTTGCGCTCAGGGGGCTTGCGCTTGACGACCTTCTTGCCGTCGCGCGCGGCCTTGGCTTCGAGCTTGAGGTTCTCGACGACGTGCTCGGGGGCCTGGGCGACGACCCAGCCGACGTTGTCGTAGCCCTTGCGGCCGGCGCGCCCGGCCATTTGGTGGAAGTCGCGGGCGGTGAGGATGCCCACCTTTTGGCCGTCGAACTTGCACAGCTTGGTGAAGACGACGGTGCGGATGGGGACGTTGATGCCGACGCCGAGGGTGTCGGTGCCGCAGATGACCTTGAGGAGGCCGCGCTGGGCGAGTTGCTCCACGAGAATGCGGTAGCGCGGGAGGAGGCCGGCGTGGTGGAGGCCGATGCCATGGCGGAGCCAGCGCTTGATGTCCGGGCCGTACGGGCTGGTGAAGCGCGCTCCCTCGAGGGCCTGGGCGATGGCGGCCTTTTCCTCGCGGGTGCAGACGTTGATGCTGGTGAAGTCCTGGGCGCTCTCGGCGGCCTCCGCCTGGGTGAAGTGGACGACGTACACCGGCGCGCGTCCGGACGTCACGAGGCCCTCGAGCGTCTGGGCCAGCGGGGTCTCGGCGTAGGAGAAGTCCAGGGGAACCGGGCGGGTGACGGACTTGACGGTGGACGTTTCCAGCCCGTTGAGGCGGGTGAGCTCGCCCTCGAAGAAGGACGTGTCGCCGAGCGTGGCCGACATCAGGAGGAACCGGGAACGGGCCAGGGTGAGCAGGGGAACCTGCCAGGCGACGCCGCGCTCGCGGTCGGAGTAGTAGTGGAACTCGTCCACGACGACGTCCCGGACGGGGCATTCGGGTCCTTGCCGCAGGGCCATGTTGGCGAGGACCTCGGCGGTGCAGCAGAGGATGGGCGCGTCGCGGTTGATGGTGGCGTCGCCGGTGCTGAGCCCGACGTTTTGGGGCCCAAACTCGCGGCACAGGGAAAGCCACTTCTCGTTGACCAACGCCTTGATGGGGCAGGTGTATGCGGAGCGTCGCCCCTGCGCGAGGGCGTGGAAGTGGAGGGAGGATGCGACGAGGGATTTCCCGGAGCCGGTGGGGGTGTTGAGGATGACGTTCTTGCCCTCGTACAACTCCAGGACGGCTTGTTCTTGGGCCGGGTACAGTTCGATGCCGCGGGCGGCGACGAAGTCGAGGAAGCGCCCGAGCAACCAGTCGTTGGTGGGCGTCTCGAGCCTCGGCAGGAAGTCGTACAGCGTCTTCTCCACGGTCCGTGCAGCGTGCCTTCCGGAGGCTAGGCGCGCCAAGCTTGCCCTTTGGGAGACGGGAAGCGGGACAGGGAAGCGAGAAGCGAGAAGCGGGGAGCGGCGGATCACGTCGTGGTGCGGGGCCATGCGAGGGTCGAAGACCCCGCGCCGCACCCCGTGCCCCTCTCGTTGCCTTGCGCGAGGCTGCTTCACACGGCAGCCGTCGCACGCCACGCGGTCGACTGCCCACCCTCGCCTCCCGCCTCCCGCCTC
>JBJSZF010000421.1:0-4465 GCA_046090125.1 Verrucomicrobiota bacterium | reverse complement strand
AAACATGACGACGCCCGCACCCGCCCCCCGCCCCCCGCGTCACCGCCCCGCCTCACGCCCCTGGCCAACCCCCCGCCCCCAGCCGCACCCAGATCTCCCGGAACGCCGACGCAAAATCCTCGGGGTGCGCCTCCATCCACGACGCAATCCGGCCGCGCCTAAACCAGCCGCCGCCCCGGACCTCCGACGCCTGCAAGGCAAACGGCCCCTCATGCCGCAGCCGGTACACCCAGCAGAATTCCATCCCCGTCCCCGGCGTCGCCTCCAGCCGGAGCCAACGCTCCGGGTGCAACGGCGGCATCAACCCCAGTTCCTCCCCCAACTCACGCACCGCGCACGCGTCGTAGTCCTCCCCCGCGTCCACGTGACCCGATGCCGACGAGTCCCACACCCCGGGCCACATGTCCTTCGACAACGACCGCTGTTGCAGGAACAGCTCGCCGCGCCCGTTGAACACCAGCACGTGCGTCGCCCGATGCCGCAACCCCAGCCGATGCACCTCCCGCCGTCGCTCGCGCCCCACCACCACGTCCCGCTCGTCCACGACGTCAAACCATTCCTCCCCAACGTTCATGAACCACAAGGAGGCGCCCGCATCACGGCCGTTTCAATCCGTAAGCCACCGCCAGGTGGCTCCGTCGCCACGGCCAACGCCCGCGCGCGACCTTGCCATCGTAGGCCCATCGGCCGCAGCCTTCGCACATGGTTCATGTCGGCATCGGGTACGATGTCCATGCGTTGGTGGCCGGGCGCCCGTTGTTTCTCGGCGGCGTCGAGATTCCCCACACGCACGGGCTGGAGGGCCACAGCGACGCCGACGCGTTGCTGCACGCCATCACGGACGCCGTGCTGGGGGCGATTGGGGACGTGGACATCGGGCACGTGTTTCCCAACACGGACCCGGCATGGCGCAACGCCCCGAGCCGGATCTTCGTGGAGGAGGCGGCGCGGCGCGTGCGGGCCAAGGGCGGGCGCATCATCAACATCGACGCGTCGCTCGTGGCCGAGCGCCCCAAGATCTACCCGCACATCGCGCAGATGAAGGATCACATTGCCGCCGCGCTGGGCATCCCGGTGGCCAAGGTGGGAGTGAAGGCCACGACGAACGAGGGCATGGGCTTCGTGGGCCGGCACGAGGGAATCGCCGCCATGGCGGTCGCCAGCGTGGACCTGCCGGAGGCACCCGCCTCCGAGCTCGCCTGATCCGCGACCCAAGATCCATCGACCCAGTCAAACACCATGGGAGCCAAGGCCGAGATCGGTTGGACGACGGACGGCGAGGACGGGCTGAAGCGCCACGTCTATGCCCAGCACGTGGGGACTGAATGGCGCTTCTTCGAGCGCCCGCGCCGCCGCGGGCGGGACATCGAGTGGATTCCCCTGCCGGAACCGCCCTTGCACGACTGGCTGGCCCTCCTCGACGCGCTGGAACGCGGCCATGTCCGCCGCCGGTTCAAGCCCCGTGACATCGTCGCCGTCCGCAAGCGCATCCGGGAACTGTTCCCGGAACATCCCCTCGCCTGACATGCCCACCGCCCTCCGCCCGCTCATCCTCGTCGCCGCCTCACCCCATGCGAACGGCGCGGAGTTCGACGACCGCAGCACGAGCCTGTCGATGGCCTACACGGACGCCGTGCTCGCGGCCGGGGGCCTGCCGTGGATCTTCCCGCCAACGCCGGACGTGTCGGCGTTGCGCGAGGCCCTGGGACGTTGCGATGGGGTGCTCCTGACGGGGGCGACGACATCGCAGCGCGGTTGCATCGGCCGGACGCCGGCGCAGAGCTGGCCGCGAAGTGCGTGGGGGTCGATGCCGGGCGGGACCTGTTCGAGACGGCGTTGCTGGGCGAATGGGCGCAGCGGCCGGTGCCGATGCTGGCGGTGTGCCGGGGATTGCAGGTGTTGAACGTGGCGTTGGGCGGGACGTTGTTCGTGGACTTGCCCAGCGAACGACCTGGGGACGTGCGGCACAACCAAACGGACCGCAAGGACGAGCCGGTGCACGCGGTGGTGGTGGAGCGCGGCTCGTTGCTGGCGCGGGCCACCGGGCGTCGTTCGCTGCGGGTGAACAGCACGCATCACCAGGCCGTGCGGGACCTCGCCCCGGGCCTGCGCCCGGTCGCCATCGCGCCCGATGGCGTCGTCGAGGCGGCCGAATGGGCCAACGCCGGGGAACAGGCGTGGATGGTGGCCACCCAGTTCCACCCCGAGCGACTGGCCCCGCGCCAGGCGGAGTTCCGTCGCCTGTTCGCCGCCTTCGTGCAGGCGTGCCGGAAGGCGCGGTAAACGGCGTCGCGCGGCCCAGGGGGATTACTTGGCCCCTTGGTCAATCCAGGCGCGGACGATCCCCACCTGCTCCTTCGTGAGGGGGTCGCCCTTGCCATCAGGAGGCATCGCCGCGTCGGGATCGAGCCGGGCAATGGTGTGGACGAGGGTGCTCTTGGCGGAGGTGCCCTTGGAGATGCAGTCGCCGTTCTCGCCGCCCTTCAAGGTGGCCTCCAGCGTGTCGAGGCGGAGCTTGGCCTTCTGCTTCTCCGGCCCGTGGCACTTCACGCAGGATTTCTGGAAGATGGGCAGGATGTCCTTCTCGAAGGTGAGGTCCTTCTTCGCGGACGCCGGGGGAAGCTTGGACACGTCCACGTCGGCGGCCGAGAGGACCGTGGAGGCTGCAACGAGACCGAGGATGAAACCGATGTGCTTCATGTTTCGAAAGGTACGGGAACGCTGCGGAAGACGGGCGTGGCGGTCAACCGGGGTGTTGGGGGCAAGGGGGAAGCGGGGATCGAGGGGCGAGGACCGGGGCGCGAGGGGCCAGGGGCTGGAAATGGCGAGGGACCCGAACCGGGACGCCCCATTCGGCTAACCTCGCAGCCGCTTGACGAGGACCTTGGAATTGCGGCCGGAGGCCTCGTAGCGCTCGCGGCGGGCGGGCGGGAGGACGTCGGGCGTGGCCTCGGAATAGCCGGCCTTGTTCTGGAACCAGGTGAAGGCCGTGGTGGAGAGGGTGAAGATCTCGGCGAGGCCGAGCTCGCGGGCGCGGGTCTCGACGAACTGGACCAGCTTGCTGCCGATCCCCTGGTTTTCGTGCGAGGGGCTGACATAGAGGAAGGCCAGCTCCCCTTGCTGGGTCTCCGGATGAAGGTGGAGGGCGACGCAACCGACGGGGTTCTTGTCGATCTCGAAGAGGTAATAGTCGCCCATTTGGCGCTCGATGGCGGCGCGGGTGCGCTTCATGAGCTCGGAGGCCGCCATGGAGGCCTTGGTGAGGTTGATGAGGGTGCGGATGTCCTTCTTCTGGGCGCGGCGGACCTGGGTGTACTCGTTGGCGTACACCAGGGTGCCGATGCCCTCGTTGGAGAAGACCTCGGACAAGAGGGACTCGTCCACGGTGCCATTGATGACATGGACGCGCGGGACTCCGGCCTCGCAGGCGGCGACGGCGTGGCGGGCCTTGGACACGAGCTCGGAGGGCAGGTCCGAGGGGTTGCCCAGGAGGCCCTTGAGCTCGGACACGAGGATTTGGCGCAGGAGGCGTCCTTGGTGTTGCAGCCCGTCCGCAGTGGTGAGGTAGAGGAGCTTCACCGCCTTCAACTGCGCGGCGAGGGCGACGGCGACGGCGTCCGAGTTGACGCGGTAGGTCTTGCCATCGCCATCGAAGCCCAAGGGCGGCACGACCGGGATGATGCCTTGCCCAAGGAGCCCCTGGAGCATCTCCGTGTCGATGCGCTCCACCTTGCCGGTGAACTGGTGGTCGATGCCGCCGACGATGCCGAAGGGATGGGCAATGACGGCGTTGGTCGATGCGGCGCGGAGGTCGTTGGCGGAGAGGCCCTCGAGAATCTCGTGGGTGAGGCGATTCGCGGCGGTGAGGGACACCTGCAACGTGGCGGCATCCGTGACGCCGGTGCCATCGAGGTTGGAGGGTTGGATGCCGCGCTCGGCGGACAAGGCGGCCACCTGCAAGGCCGCGCCATGCACGAGGACGATGCGGATGTTGAGGGACCGCAGGACGGCGACGTCGAGGAGGACGTTGGGGAAGTTGTCGTCCGTGACGATGGCACCGTCGATGGAGACCACGAAGGTCTTTTCCCGGAACCGCGGAATGTAGCGGAGGATGCCCCGAAGGTCAGTAGGCTTCACGTTTCAAGCGGACGAGCCCGAGCAACGACGCGCATGGCCCCCTGCTAACTACGGCCGATGGCGGGGCGCTGGAAGTGGAAAGTAGGACCGGGCCGCGCCCATCCCCCGCCGCCGACCGGGGCAGAGGGGACGGCCGCAGGCTGGGATGCGTGGCCACGCCTCAGATGAACTCGTTGACGATGGACTCGAGGAGTTCCTGGCGGCCGGACTCGAGGCCCTGGACCTCGCCGAGGGCGAGGGCGTGCTTCTCGCAGTCGTCAAAGGAGGCCTTGCCGGACTCGATGCGCGCGCCGATGCCGGAATCCCAAGACCGGTAGCGCTCGCGGAC
>JBJSZF010000420.1:0-4885 GCA_046090125.1 Verrucomicrobiota bacterium | reverse complement strand
AGTTGTTTACGGGCTCGCTGGCCGGGTGTTGGGAAGGCCCGGCCCTCGCCCGTGAACAACTCCGGTTATCCTATACGGGACGATTCGGTTGGATGGGTCGTGCTGGCTCCATCCGCTTCCACACCTCCTTCGTCCTTCGCTCGTTATCCTGCCCTTGCGGGACGCCTCGCCCCTCCCCGGCCTGCGAAAGCATCGGCCTCGCCATCACTTCCCTTCCAACGGAATCGTCCCGGCCTAGAAAGGGGGAAAACCGGACGCCCGGGTCCCAACGCCCGGCTCCTTGGATTCCTTCCCGCTCCGTGCCCTCCGCACCTCCGTTAGAGGCAACCCCCGGTCACACCCACTCACGCTTGGGGGGAAGGTCTCGCACCGAGGCGCGGAGGGCACGGAGGCCCGGGATGTCCTCTCAGCATCCGCACATCCGTCGTGGCCTTGCGTGAGGCACCTTCCGCAGCGCCGCCGCATCCCAGCGTGCCCAGGCGCACGGCACGGCGGATGACAGCCGAGTCTGCCAGACCGGCATCCGAACCGCGCGCAGGTCACGAGAACGCCCCAAATCAGCCAAAGAAAAACGGCGTGGAGCCAAAAAAACCTGAAAGAATCATCCGGAATTCCCCGAATCCTCCTTAGACGGCGGTCTGTCTTGCTCCGGGACCGGCTTCGGAACCCCGGCGTGCAAGGCTGCGTCTGCCGTCTCGTTTCAATGCATTGAACGATTCCGTTATGAAGAACACGCAGTTGCGGGGGACCTTCCTCGCCATCATCACCGCCGTCGCGGCCGGTGTTTCGTCCCAAGCCCAGAACCTCGTCGTCAACGGCGGGTTCGAAACCCTCTCCAATGGGAGTGACAAGCAGTTGAACACCGGTTCCACCGGGTCCAACTACACGGTGGCCACCCCCTAGAATGCCACGTACATCTCCGGGAGCCAATGGATCAACCAGGAGGCCTACATCGTCGTGGGCAACAACACGTCCTTGAGCGAGACGGGCGGCGGCGCAGCCAACAGCTTCGGCCCCAACTTCAAGTTCTGGGGTTCCATCCCTAGCAGCCCGAATGGTGGAAACTTCATCGCCTCCGAGGCGGACTGGGGCACCATCAAGGCCAGCCTGAGCCAGACCGTTTCCGGCCTCCAAGTCGGCACGGAGTACAATGTCACGTTCGACTGGGCCGCCGGCCAGCAGGTTGGGTACGACGGGGCCACGACCACGCGGTGGGATGTGACCTTCGCCGGTCAGACCCAGTCCACCGACTTCGCCAGTGTCCCGAACCACGGGTTTTCGGGTTGGAGCACGACGACCTTCAAGTTCATCGCAGGCAGCACGTCGGAGGTCCTGTCGTTCATCGCCTACAGCCCGAACGGTGGCCTGCCGCCCTTCGCGCTCCTCGACGGCGTCTCCGTCACCCCCGTCCCCGAGCCCTCCGCCTACGCCGCCGTTGCCGGTGGTCTGCTGGTGCTCGTCGGCGTGGCCCGTCGCCGCGCGGCCAAGTGAGGCCCCAGCGGATCCACGCACGCCAAGGATCCACGCACGCCCGGGTTCCCCTGCCTCACGCCGGGAAACCCGGGCCTTTTACTTTCCTGGTCCGATAAATGGCCGCCAGGCCTGCCTTAGGCCACGCGGCCTCACGCGGCCCACCGGCTGCCCAAACGGCCGTTTCTCGGTGTGCGCCCGGATGCCGGGGTTGTGCCGCCGAGCCCTCGGACGGAGGGCCTTGGGGCCCGCGCCGACCGTAAAAGACCCGCTCCGGTGGCACACCATGCCCACCAAGCCCTCCCGCCACGGCACGAGATCCGGAGTCGTGAGGCCTCGTTCCCACGGCTGCGCGAGGCGTCGCAACGACCACACGAAAGCCCCTCGGCATCGCATCGAGGCCGCGCTCGGGGATGGGCAGGCTCCCAGCGGCCGTCGCCCGCCCCCCGCCTCCCGCTCCGTGCCTTGCGCCACCCTCGTGGGAGGCCACCCCTTGGCGGCCTTCCACCCGTTCTTTTCGTGGACAATACCCTCTAACAGAACCCACCGACTCCCTGTCGATCCCTTGTGGAGCGGTCCCGCGGGCAGCCTCAGGAAAGGTGAAGGCAGCTTGCGGGATCGGCCGTGGCCCCGGGGCAAGCCCGGCAGGAAGCGAGTTGCCTCGGTCGCCACACGACACACGACGTCCGCATCCTCCAAAACATTATGAAAACCACGTTCAACCTCCCCGGGAACCCGCGCCTCGCCATCGCCGTGACCGCGGCGCTCGGGTTCGGCCTCATCCTCAACGCCGCCGACGAGCACCTTTGGATGAAGGGGGCGGAGCACTTGCAGCATCTCCGGAGCCCGGCGCAGGCCCAGCAACTCAAGAAGGGCGACGCCGTCGCCATGGTCTGCGCGAAGTGCAAAAACGTCGCCGTCACGCGCGTCGAGAGGGAGCGCGGCCGCGAGTTCGTCCGGCCCGGCAGCAAGCACGCCTGTGCCGGATGCCGTTCCGAGATCGAGGTGGTGGGCGTGGAGGGGCATGGCCTCGACAAGCAGAACCACGGCACCGTGAAGCACGTCTGCAAGTCGTGCGGGGACGATTCGGCGTTCTGCTGCGCCACGAAGCGCGGTGCCGGCGCGACCAAGGGCATGGAGAAAAAGTAGTCCGGGCAACGGCCCGAACGGCCCGGCTCGGGTGGCCTGCCCGTGGCAACAGGCCACCCACGCGCGGCATCGCCCGCTTCCATGACGCCCAGCGGCAACACAACGCCCGGGGCGACTCCGCGCCCGCCCACTTCAAGCCACGATCCGGGCCCCGGGAATCGCCTGCCTGGTTCTCCTAATTTTTGAGGTAGGGCCGCCGTCGTCCGAACACCTCGCAAGGACGGTGATTGGGCTTCGGGTCGTATGGCGCTCGCTCGGGCATTCCTTGCGCTGGCGCTGGTCGCCATAGGATGGGCTTGGGCCGCATTTGGGTTGTTTTGGGCGGGGATCAGCCACGGACACAAGGGCAGCCTTTGTCCGGAATCGAGCATCGGCCTGACCCCGATTGCCATTGCCATGGCCATCATTCTGCTAACGAGGCCAAGCACGGGGCCGTGCCTCAACCGCCTGCGGGAGAAACCGGTCCCGTGCCCCACCGTTGGCCCCACCTTGACGTAATAACACGCGTGAATACGCTTCGACGATGATTCTGGAACTCAAGCTTCGCAGGATTGGCAACTCCGTGGGCCTGGTGCTCCCCAAGGAAGTCCTCGCGCACATGAAGGTCGAGGAAGGGGATACCGTGACCGTGACGGATGCCGCCGAGGGAGGCCTGCGGCTGAGCCCGCACAAGGCCGAGGTGGCCCGGCAGATGGAGGTGGTCCAGGACGTCATGAAGCGCTACCGCCACACGTTGCGGGAGCTGGCCAAGTGAAGGAACCCATCTGGATCCTCCGCGAGGTGGTCCTGCTGGCGCATGAACAGTCGCTGGCCCAGTTCGGTGGGGCGGACGGCCTTCGCGACGAGGGCTTGCTCGACTCGGCGCTCGGAAAGCCAGGCAACCTGTACGCCTACGGCAAGCCCAGCCTGTTCGAGCTGGCTGCCCGCTACGCCTTTGGCATCGTGAAAAACCACCCGTTCATGGACGGCAACAAGAGAACGGGCTTCGTCGTGGCCGTTGCCTTCCTGGAGATCAACGGCTGGGCCTTCGAGGCCAGCGAGGTGGACGCCGCGCTGCGCACGCTCGCCCTGGCTGCGGGCGCGATGACCGAGGCCGAGTACGCTGGCTGGCTCAAGGCCAACTGCCGACGCCCGTGACCGGGTTTCGTCGCGAACGGGGCGGACGGGCGTCCCACCGACGAACCGCCCTGGGATGAAGCCCGGCGGGTCCGCCTCGTTCAGGGGACGTGCTCGATCCGCACCAACTGGGTGTCGCGGTTCCCGGTCCATGCCGTGCCGTTTTCCAGCACGTACAGGCAACCGTCCGGGCCCACCTCCATGTCCGTCGGGCGCAGGAAGGTCATCCCCGGGCAAAACTTCTCCATCCAAGGCGTGCCATCGGCCCGGCGCGCGATGCGCTCCTCCGCGTCGAGGTGCACGGCCATGATCCAGTTGCGGGACCATTCATGGACGAAGAGGACGTGGTTGAGCTCGCGGGGAAGCCGCCGGGCCGACGCGGAAGCGGGGTCGAAGCGATAGACCGGCCCGGCGCAGGCCGTGCGGCCGCCGCTGCCCACGGCGGGGAACCGCGTGGACGCCCCATACGGATACCAAACGAACGCACCTTGGGCCGGCGGCAGCTCGCGCGGTCCCGTGTTGTGGCGCGACGCGTTGTCGGGATGCTCCGGATCCCACGCGGGACCATTCGTGCGGCTGGCGAAGTCGTGGCGTCGATACGGCCGGTTGTCGCCGATGAACATGGGCCATCCGAAGTTCCCCGCCGCGCGGGCTTGGTTGACCTCGTCGAAGCCGGCGGGCCCGCGGTTCTCGGAGGGCCCGCCGGCATCGGGCCCGACCTCGCCCCAGTACAGGAAGCCGGTGACGCGATCGACCGCGATCCGCCAGGGGTTGCGATTGCCCATGACGTAGATTTCCGGGCGCGTCTGGGGCGTGCCGGGGGCGAAGAGGTTGCCCTTGGGAATCGTCGCCGTGCCATCCGGCTCCGGATGGATGCGGAGGATCTTGCCGCGCAGGTCGTTGGCGTTCGCGGCGGACTTGAGCGCGTTCCATGGGCCGCGCCCGTCGCGTTCGTCCGACGGCGAATAGCCATCGGACTCGCCCGGGTGGGTGTTGTCGCCGGTGGCGACGTAGAGATGGCCTTGCGCGTCGAAAGCCAGCGACCCGGCCGAATGGCAACATTGCTCGCGTTGGGTGGGGACGCGGAGCAGTTCCTTGCGCGATGCCATGTCGAGGACGTCGCCCTTCAGCGTGAACCGGGAGACGATAT
>JBJSZF010000419.1:0-9859 GCA_046090125.1 Verrucomicrobiota bacterium | reverse complement strand
GCGTTCCACGGAACGGCCCCGGTCAGCGAGGGTGCGGCACAGCCACTGTTGGTGGGTGTTGAGGACGCGGCCGAGGAGGAGTTCCGAGCCCGTGTTGATGATCTCCGTCGTCACGGCGGGCAGGGTGCTACGGAACGCGATGAATGCCACCCGGCATTCGATGGGAGGGATGGAGCGGGCGCGGCGTCCGGGCGGTCACCACTCGATGACGGCGGCTCCCCAGGTGAGGCCGGCCCCGAAGACGACGAGGAGGACAAGGTCACCCCGTTGGATGCGCCCGGACTTCACGGCCTCGTCGAGGGCAATACCGACGCTGGCGGCGCTGGTGTTGCCGTACCTCTCGACGTTGGAGAAGACCTGTTCGGGGCGTGCCCCGAGGCGTTCAGCAACGGCGGAGAGGATGCGTTGGTTGGCCTGGTGGGGGATGACGCAGCGGATGTCGCCGATGCCGAGGCCGCATCGTTCGAGGGCCTGGTTGGCGGCGGTGACCATGGCGGTCACGGCGTTCTTGAAGGTTTCCTTGCCATCCATGCGCAGGAAGTGGCGGCGGGCCGCGACGGTCTCGGCGGTGGCAGGGCAGGCGCTGCCGCCGGCCGGGAGCTCCAGCAAGGACGCCTTGCCGCCGTCGGACCCGAGGCACGTCGTCAGCAAGCCGTGCGCCGAGGGGCGGTTCTGGAGGACGGCCGCCCCCGCGCCGTCCCCGAACAACACGCAGGTGTTGCGGTCCGTCCAGTCCACGACCGAGGACATCTTCTCGGCGCCGATGACGAGGACGGTGTTGTAGGTGTGGGAGGCGACGAAGTGGGAGGCGATGTCGAGGGCATAGACGAAGCCGCTGCAGGCGGCCTCGATGTCGAAGGCGGCGGCGCGGGTGGCTCCGAGGCGATGCTGGACGAGGCAGGCGGTGCTGGGGAAGGGCATGTCCGGCGTCACGGTGGCCACGATGATGAGGTCCACGTCCTCGGGACGGACCCCGGCGTCGGCGAGGGCGCGTCGCGCGGCCTCGGTGGCGAGGTCAGAGGTGGCCTGGCCATCGGCCGCGATGCGTCGCTCGCGGATGCCGGTGCGGGTGGTGATCCATTCGTCGGACGTTTCCACCATTCGCTCGAGGTCGCCGTTGCTGAGGATGCGCTCGGGGACGCACGAGCCCACGCCGGTGATGGAGACGGTCCGGAGGTGGGGGCGGCTCGTTCTGGGATGGGTCATGGTGGGCTGCCGGAGTTGGGGCCGGGAGGGGTGGGAGCCTGGGATGAAGCCGCCGCTGGAACGGGTGCCGCGACGGATGGTGCGGATCCTGATGCGGATGCTGCCGCCGCGTTGGCCCGCGCGAGGTCGGCGGCGAGGGCTGGGTGGAAGGGCAGGCTGGAGCAGCGGAGGGCCTGGTGCATGGCGTGGCGGAGGGAGGTGCGACGCGCGGAGCCGTGGATTTTGAAGACCCAGCTCTTGAGGCCCAGGATGGGAGCGCCTCCGTAGGCCTCGGGGTTCAGCCGTTCGGCGATCCGCCTGAGCCCGCCGCGAGCCAGCAACGCGCCGGCCTTGCGGACGGGGGTTGCGGTCAACTCCTCCTTGAGCATCCCGCGGAACGCCTTGCCAATGCTTTCGGCGGACTTGAGGACGATGTTGCCCACGAAGCCGTCGCAAACGCACACGTCCACGCCGTCCATGAACAGGTCGTAGCCCTCGCAATAGCCCTGGGTGGCGAGGTCGGTGTGGCGAAGCAAGGCGACGGCGGCCCGGGTGAGATCGGTGCCCTTGGAGTCCTCGGAGCCGTTGCTCAGGATGCCGACGCGTGGGCGGTCGATGCCGAGGAGGACCTTGGCGTAGGCGGAGCCCATGATGGCGAACTGGACGAGGTGTTCGGGCTCGCATTCCGGGTTGGCTCCGCCGTCCACGAGGACCCACGCGCCATGGAGGGAGGGCAAGATGCAGGCGATGGTGGGCCGCATGACGCCGTCGAGGCGGCCCACTCGGATGCAGGCCCCGGCGTAGAGGCAGCCGGTGTTGCCGGAGGAGATCGCGGCCTCCGCGTCGCCATCCCGGACGAGCTCGAGGGCGCGGAGGACGGAGGCGTCCTTCTTGCGACGAAGGGCGACGGCCGGATCGTCCGTCATCAAGGCCACCTCGGAGGCATGGCGCAAGGCCAGCCTGGGTTCGCCCTGGAGCCCCGTGGCGGCCAGCATCGGGCGAACGATGTCCTCGGGGCCCACCACGGTGACCCGCGAGATGCCGGGTTCGGCGTCCAGCCCTTGGCGGACCCCGTGGAGAAGCTCCTCGGGGCCGTGGTCGCCACCCATCACGTCCACCGCCAGCCTCATCAAGCAAAACGCGCCGCGTCCATGGGCGGACGACGGCGCGTGGTAAATGGGCTTAGGCCAGCGTGTTGACGGCGATGACCTGACGGCCCTTGTACTGGCCGCAAGAGGGGCACACGCGATGGGGCACGTAGGCCTCGCCGCACTGGGGACAAGTGCTGACCTGCGGGAGCTTCAGCACGGAGTTGTAGGCACGGCGCATCCGCTGGCGGCTGCGTGAAGGCTTTCGTTTTGGTACGCCCATAAAATCAAGATTTCTAGAGTTTCAACTGGTCCAACGCGTCCCATGGCGACCCGCCCGCCGGCTGGTCCGGACCGGGGCGCTCCGGAAGACGCGAATCGCGGGCCATGGCTTGCGCCGCGAGCCCGCGACAATCCGGACTGCACAACGGATTCGTCGGCAGGGCGAGCAGCGTGTCCTCACGCAAAATGGGCGTCAAGTCGGCAATGTCCCCGTCCATCACGGGGGCCTCGTCCCCGGACAACGGCACCAACGCGGCCAAATCCTCCACCCGGGCCTTCACGGGGAACAACTTGAGGCACCGTGAGCATCCGCACTCAAGGTCGGCCTCGATGCGTCCCTGCACGCGAAGCTCGTTCGCCTGACGTTCCACCTCGACGTCGTACCGGACCGGCGCCGCGACGCGCACCAGCTCGTCACGGAAGTCGCCCGTGGCTTCCTCCGGCGTCAACTCGCCCACGAACCGCGTCCCCTGGGTCTTCAGGAGCCGTACATTTACCCTCAGCGGCATGGCCTCATCGTGCCACGGCATCTCGCGCAACCCAAGGCCCGTGTCGTCCTGCCGCGATTCATGGATTGGATCGCCCTGCCAGTCCGGCGCGCGCCCTCCGGATCTTGTCCTCGATGGCGGCGGCGGTTTCGGGGTCCGGTTCCATTCGCTCGATCATGTCGGCGAACTCGCCAAAGGACAGCGTCTTGGAGGCGGACTGGAGCGTGGCCACGTGCCTCCCCTCCTCCTCGATCTCGACCGATTCACCGCGCCTCACGGCATCGAGGATCTCCGCTGGGGCGCGCAGGAAGTCCAACGCGGAGACTTTCATGGGGACGCGGAGGGCTAGGAGGGATGGTGCGCGATACAGGGTTCGAACCTGTGACCCCTACAGTGTCAATGTAGTGCTCTACCACTGAGCTAACCGCGCATGAAACCAACCAGGGCCAGACGTTGCATGGGGTGGCCTTCGGGCTTCAAGAGGATTTTCCGCGGGTGCTTCGCGGCGGTACATACCGAGGTTGTCGCGGCGCGCACGGCTCACCCGTCGGCGGCCGCAACGAGGAAGGACCTGCGGGGTGGCATCGAGCGTGCGCCCGAGGACGGGCACGCTCCCTGCGGCGCGGGATCCCATGTCCCTTCCTGCCTCGCCCTTGGAGTCGCCGGGCCCACGGGTGGGGCCGAAGTTTCCTGTTCCAAGGGTTTCCCACGAGGGGTACGGTTTCGGCGCGACCGGGCGACCGGCCGCCTTTTAACACCTGTATTTGAAATTATGCCACTCACGCACACACGGGAACTGTTCGCCAAGGCCCTGAAGGGCAAGTACGCCCTCGGCGCCTTCAACGTGAACAACATGGAACTGCTCCAGGCCATCGTGGAGGCCTGCGAGGAGGAGAAGGCTCCGGTCATGCTCCAGATCTCCAAGGGCGCCCGCGAGTACGCCAACCCCGTCTATCTCAAGAAGCTCATCGAGGCCGCCGTTTCCACCACCACCATCCCCATCGCCGTCCACCTCGACCACGGCGACACCTTCGAGCTGTGCAAGCAATGCATCGACGAGGGGTTCACCTCCGTCATGATTGACGCCTCGCACGAGCCCTTCGAGAAGAACGTCGAGATCACGCGCCGCGTCGTGGAATACGCCCACAAGCACAACTGCGTCGTCGAGTCCGAGCTGGGCCACCTCGTGGGGGCGCAGTTCGACGACGGCGAGGAGGGCGGCAACTACTCCACCGGCGGCCACTACACCCATCCGGAGGAGGCGGTGCAGTTCGTGCGCGAGTCCGGCTGTGACTCGCTGGCGGTGGCCATCGGCAACAGCCACGGCGCCTACAAGTTCAAGGGCGAGCAACACCTCGACCTGGAGCGCCTCAAGGCCATCAAGAAGGCCCTGATGGACGCCGGCCTGGGCGACTACCCTCTCGTCCTCCACGGTGCCTCCTCCGTTCCGAAGGACATCGCCAAGAAGTGCAACGCCTATGGCGGCCAGCTCGGCGAGGACACGGCCGGCGTGCCCGAGGCCGACATCGAGGTCGCCCGCCGCACCGGCTGCACCAAGGTCAACATCGACACCGACCTCCGCCTGGCCATGACGGCCGCAATCCGCGAGGTGTTCGCCACCAAGCCCAAGGAGTTCGATCCCCGGAAGTACCTCGCCCCGGCCCGCAAGGCCGTGAAGGAGCTCGTCCGCCACAAGATCCGCAACGTCCTGTGCTCGGCCGGCCACGCCTTCGACTGATCCCCGGCCCCATCCGGCATCGAAAATCCCGGGGCGGGGGCCTTGTCTCCCCGCCCCCTTTTCTTAGCGCCATGCAGCGTCCCGCACCATTCCATCGTCGCGCCACCGGGTTGGCGGTTGCCTGCATCGCTGTTGTTGTCGCCGCCATGCTGGCGGGGTGCCGAACCCCATCCGATGCGCCGCCCGAATCGTGGGGTGACATCCATTCCGGCATCCCACGCGAACGGCTTCACAAGCGGCTGGGTCAACCGTCTGGAAAATCCGCGCGCGGCGGTGATTCGTGGACCGCCAACGGATGGGTGCTGGACGTCGAATACGACCAGGAAGGCAACGTGGACGGCAGCTCGCAGGGCCATGCGCCGTCCCGTCGGCCAACGGGCACGGAGGCAAGGGCGACATCCACGCCGCCGCAGGTGAAATGAAGCGTGGCACGTGTGGCGACGGCGCGAGCGAACCCGCCGTTCCCGCCGCCACGCCGGGTACTCGCCCCCGCGTCCTTGCCTGAGAAAGTCACGTGAGCTAGGCCGACACCATGCGCACTTGCCAGCCAGACGCCGAGGGGAGGATTCACCTTGGGAACCTCGTCGCCCACGGCGACACGTGGGCCATTGAGTCGGCCACGACGGATCGCATCCAGCTTGTCCGGATGAAGGCCGAGAAGAAGCCCCGCAAGCTCACCTTCTTGCAACACATGGAGCGGCTTCGAGAACACGGATTCGAGCTGCCGCCCCGCGACAACTCCCCGATGCAAATCCCCGAGCTGTGAAGTTCCTCGTCGATACCAACCTGATCTCGGAACTGACCAAGGCCCGGCCTGACCCCTCCGTCATAGCTTGGGTTTCAGCCCATGACGCCGAAATGGTGATGTGCTGGGTTTCCGTCGCGGAGCTTCGCGCGGGCGTGGCGATCCTGCCGAAGGGCCGTCGCCGGGATCAGTTGCACGAGGACGTCGAGGCCCTCATTGAGGATTTCTACGAGGAGTCGGAGGTGCCCTTGCAAGGATCGACGGCAGAGAGGGTGGCCGTGCTGGCCGAGCGAAACCGGGCCGCCGGCCTGGCACAAGGCTGGCCGGACACCGTTATTGCTGCCGTTGCCTTGGAGCACGGGTTGGTGGTCGCGACGCGCAACACATCGGATTTCCCCGGCATTCCCACCATCAACCCGTGGGAGGCCCCCACGTCCTCCGAGGAGTCCGGGGGGCGCGGCGCTTGACGACGGGACGTTGGATGACGGTCGTGCGAGAGCCGGAGCCTGGCGCCTTTCGAGCGTCATCTGTTTGGGGACGACGGCGTGGCCGAGGAACGGACCCGTTCATCCCACGAAATCGTCTTGCTGAAGTCCTCAACGCACCCCGCCATGCCACGTGAATCCAAGGCTGCCCGCACGACCCGCACCCAGGCCCTTACGGCGCGCCTTCGTGCTGCCTACCCGGACGCCCACTGCGAGCTGAACTTCTCGTCCCCCCTCGAGTTGTTGGTCGCCACGATCCTGAGCGCCCAATGCACGGACAAGCAGGTCAACGTCGTCACCGCCGACCTCTTCAAGAAGTATCGAACGGCGGCGGACTATGCCTCGGCGCCGATAGGGCAACTGGAGGCCGACGTGCGCCGGATCGGCCTGTACCGCAACAAGGCCCGGAACATCCAAGCGGCGTGCCGGGCGATCGTGGCCGAGCACGGGGGCGAGGTTCCACGCACGCTGGAGGACCTCGTTCGACTGGCCGGCGTGGGGCGCAAGACCGCCAACGTCGTCCTGGGAAACGCCTTTCACATCCAGTCGGGCGTCGTGGTGGACACCCATGTCCAGCGGCTCTCGGGACGCCTGCGGTTGTCGGCGGGCCGCACGCCGGAGAGGATCGAACAGGACCTGATGGGCCTGTTCCCGCGGGAGGACTGGGCGATGGCGAGCCATTGGCTGATCTGGCATGGGCGACGCCGTTGCCGGGCGCGCAACCCGGACTGCGCCGCCTGCGAGGTGCGCGACCTTTGCCCGTCGGCGGCGACTTGAAACTTGAACCCCAGCCCGGGCCCCGGGCCATGCTTGCGCCATCGGGCGCGCGGTTGCGTGGCCCGGACATCGACATCGGCAACGTCCTCCACATCAAAGCACGCACACCATGCCCAATCCCTGGACCGGCAAAGGCAATCCCTACACGCGCAAGGAAGTCATCGAGCGCCTGCACGCCACCCTGAAGAAGGGCGACGCCATCATCGCCGCCGGGGCGGGCACCGGCATCAGCGCCAAGTTCATCGAGAAGGGCGGGGCCGACCTCGTGATCATCTACAACTCGGGCCGCTTCCGGATGATGGGCCATGGGTCCACGTGCGGCATGATGGCCTACGGCGACGCCAATGCCATCGCCATGGAGATTGGCGAATACGAGGTCCTGCCGGTCGTCGAGGAAGTGCCGGTCATCTGCGGCGTCCATGCCACGGACCCGCGCCGCCGGATGTGGCACTGGCTGGGCCGCGTCAAGGAGATGGGCTTCTCCGGCGTGAACAACTTCCCCACCCACACGATCGTGGACGGACATTTCCGCAACGTCCTCGAGGAAACGGGCATGTCCGTCCGCAAGGAATACGAGATGGTCGCCCTCGCGCGCCGCATGGACCTCTTCTCGGTGGTGTACGTCGGCACGGCGGAGGAGGCGGTGGAGATGGCGAAGGCCGGGGCCGACGCCATCATCGCGCACGTGGGCACGACCGTGGGCGGGTCGATTGGCGTGACGAAGGCCGTGGTGACGTGGGACTTCGCGATCCAACGGACGCAGGAGATCATCAGCGCCGTCCGCCGCGTCCGGAAGGACGTGCTGTTCCTCGCACATGGCGGCCCGATCAACACGCCGGCCGACGCCAAGCGCATCATGGACAACACCGAGGCCGTCGGGTTCGTGGGGGCGAGCTCGCTGGAGCGCATGGGCGTGGAGGCCTCCCTGACCCAGCTCACGCGCGACTTCAAGGCGCTCAAGGCCCCAGCGGCCAAGAAGACCCTGCGTCGCTAACGCCGCATCCCACGCCATGAAGCCCCATCGCTTCGTCACCGAGGCCGAGGCCCTCAAGGAGGAGTACAAGGGCCGGACCAACTTCTGGATGGTTCGCCCCGAGGTCTGCGAGGCGCGCGACCTGCAGGTGTGCCGGGCCGTCCTTCCAGCCGGTGAGGGCCACAACTTCCACACCCACCCCGAGCTGGAGGAGGTCATCTACGTGCTGTCCGGGTCGGTCGAGCAGTGGGTGGAAACGGAGAGGCGCCTCCTCGGTCCCGGCGAGGTCGCCCACATCCCCAAGGGCGTCGTCCACGCCACGTTCAACCCCACCAACGCCGACGCCGTCATCCTCGCCATCCTGTCGCCCGCCGCCGCCAAGGGGCCGTTCCTGGTGGACGTGAGCCACGAGGAGCCCTGGCGCGGGCTGCGCCCATGATCGCGCTCCTCGACTACGGCGCCGGCAACATCCGGAGCGTGGAGAAGGCCCTGGCCGCCGTCGGGGCCAACGTCCGCCGCCTGGATTCCCACGTCGGGCTCGACCATGCCCATGCCGTCGTTCTTCCGGGCGTGGGTGCGTTCGATGACTGCATCAACGCGTTGCAACGCCAACGCCTGCTGGACGCCGTGCGCGCCTGGATCGAGGCCGGACGCCCGTTCCTCGGCATCTGCGTGGGCTACCAAGCCCTGTTCGACCGAAGCGAGGAGTTCAACTCGTGCGCGCTGGGCCTCGGCATCTTCCAAGGACCGGTCGTCCGCTTCCAACCCACCGCCCAGGAACCCCACCTCAAGATCCCGCAGATTGGCTGGAACCAAGTCGAGGTTGCCCAGCCTTCGTGCCCCTTGTTCGAGGGGATTCCTTCGGGGTCCTACTTCTACTTCGTCCACTCGTTCCATCCGAGCCCGGCGGACCCCGGCATCGTGGCCGGGCGCACGACCTACGGCCGCCCCTTTGCCTCGGCCGTGTGGCGGGACAACGTCTTCGCCACGCAGTTCCATCCCGAGAAAAGCCAGGCCAATGGCCTTCGTCTCCTGGGCAACTTCGTGCGTTGGGCCGCGCGCTAGGCCCGAGCACGAACCTCGGGCCTGAAGACAAGGCAGCGGAAGGGACCGCCCCGCCATGTGTCCGCTCGCCAAGGCGGCCCGTTCGGCGTCAACCTCTCCCCATGCTGCACCGCGTCACCATGGCCATGATCTGTCGTGTCCGGACTGGGGTGGTCCTGGCATGGATGTGGGGCGGGATTGCAGCTGCGGGACAGCTCGCCACCAACACCCCCCCCGGCGCGAAGGTTGCCTCGCCGCATCCGCCCGGCAGCGTGCCTCCCGCGCCCGCCATCCCGGCTTCCTCCACCGACCTCTGGAGCCTGCGCCCCGTTGTCGCGCCCGCGTTGCCTCCCGTTTCACGAGACGGCTCCGCCCACCTTGTGGACCGCTTCCTCGACGCGGCCATGGCGGCCAAGGGGCTATCTCCCGCCCCGCCTGCGCCGCGCGAGGCCATCCTTCGCCGCCTGAGCTTCGTGCTGCACGGCCTGCCGCCCTCGGTGGAGGACACAGAAGCCTTCGTGGCCGACGCGGCGCCGGACGCATGGGAACGCGTCGTGGACCGGATGCTGGCGTCGCCCCGGTTCGGCGAGCGCTGGGCCCGGCATTGGATGGACGTCGTTCGCTACTGCGAGTCGCATGGCAGCCAGGGCGACCCGGAGCTGCCCATGGCGTGGCGCTACCGCGACTACCTGGTGCGCGCGTTCAACGGGGACGTGCCCTACGACCAGATCGTGCGCGAGCACGTCGCCGGAGACTTGTTGCCCGCCCCGCGCATCGACCCGGTCCAACGCCTAAACGAGTCCGCCCTGGGCACCGCCCACCTGCGCATGGTCGAGCTGGGCTACATTCCGGTCGATGCCTTGGACGACCAGGTGAAGGCCGTGGACAACCAGGTCGATGTCCTGTCGAAGGCGTTCCTCGGGCTCACCGTTTCGTGCGCGCGCTGCCATGACCACAAGTTCGACCCCATCAGCCAGCGCGACTTCCATGCGTGGTACGGCATCCTGGCGAGCGGGCGGCCCGGGCAGGTGGTCGTGGACGAGCCCGGCGCGAA
>JBJSZF010000418.1:0-2348 GCA_046090125.1 Verrucomicrobiota bacterium | reverse complement strand
ACCCGGACGCCAGCCTGCCCGAGGCGCGCGTGCACCCGGGGTTGTACCGGCGCCAGCAGGGCTGCATCCGCCTCGATACCGTGCGGGGCGCGGGCTTGGGTCACCGCATCGAGGAGTCCGGCCGCGTCTTGCCGGCCCCCGCGTTTGAGGGCTGACGGCGCGTCTAGCCGAAGGCGCGCTACTTCACGGCGTCGGTCACCACGAGGTCGTCAAAGCGGATCGGTGTCCCGCTGAAGGGCATGCCCCATGCGCCGGCCATGCCGGACGGCGGGGTCTCGGGCGCATCGAACGTCAGCGTCCAGCCGGCGGGCTCCGACGTTCCTTGCCATGCCTTGGCCTCGACGCGGACGCCCTGGGCGGCAGGCGTCACGCGCAGTCGCAAGGACGTCCACTCGCCGCTCTTCCAGGCGAACGGCGTACTTGCCCTAACCTCCTGGGCGTCGCCCACGACGATCTCGACGGCGTTCTTGGCGGGTGACACGCGCACCTTGTAGCCGTTCACGCCGTTCAGGCCGGCCGCAAAGGTCGGGAACTTCCGCCCCGTCTTCGTCCCATGGATGCGCGCTTGGACCTCGCGTCCCGAGATGGCGGGCGTGCCGAACAAGAATCCAAACGACTCCAAGGGTGCGCCGGGCAGGACCAGGCAGCGCCCCTTGCCCTCGCCTTGGACCGCAAACTGTCCATCCAGGACCGTGAAGGACTCGGGAACGGCCTCGCCCTGCACCTTGTCGAAGCTTTCCTCGAAGAGCGTGCCCGCCATGCCACAAACGGCGGCGCCGCACAGGAGGACGGCTTGGATCACGCGACGTGCCATCAAGGCTCTCTTCATGGGCGGCAAGGTTGTTGGAGAGGGTCCTTGCGACGCAAGCACGCCGCCATCGTATGGCGTCACCCCCTTGCGACGAGCCCTTCCCGGCGCGCCTCGTCGCGCGCCCAACACATCAACTCAACGTCCGTCGCAAGGTCCCCAAATCGAAACGACGGCAGACCGCTCTGTGCCTGGCCCAGCAGCTCGCCAGGGCCCCGCATCCGAAAGTCCTCCTCCGCAATCTCGAACCCGTCATGCGTCCGCCCCATCACCGCCAACCGCGCCCGCGCCGCGTCCGTCATCGCCTCCGCCACCAGGATGCAATGCGAGGCCGCCCCGCCGCGCCCCACCCTCCCGCGCAACTGGTGAAGCTGCGCCAACCCGAACCGCTCCGCGCTCAGGATGACCATCACCGACGCCGCCGGGACATCCACGCCCACCTCGATCACCTGCGTCGCCACCAACAACGGGGCCGCCCCCGATCGAAACGCCTCCATCGCCGCGTCCCGCTCCTCCGACGCCATCCGCCCATGGGCCAGCACGCACCGGAAGGGAGCCACCGCCGCCTGCACGCCCTCCAGCTCCCGAAGCACCGACCGCACCTCGTCGGTGCCCGAATCCTCGACGCGCGGGCACACCACGTAGGCCTGTCGCCCGGCCGACAGCTCCCCCCGCACGAACTCCCAAACCTTGGGCAAGGCCGTGGCATCCCGAACGTGCGTGCGAACCGGCTGTCGCCCGGCGGGCAGCCCGTCCAGCACGCTCACGTCCAGGTCCCCGTACAACGTCAGCCCCAGCGTCCGCGGAATGGGCGTGGCCGTCATCACCAGCAGGTGCGGATGGCCCGCCCGCCGCAGCATCCGCTCGCGTTGCCCCACCCCGAACTTGTGTTGCTCGTCCATCACCAACAACGCAGGCCTTCCCAGGTCCACGTCGTCCTCCAGCAACGCGTGCGTCCCCACCGTCACCCGCGGGCCCTCCCCGCCCGCCCGCTCGAACCGACCGCCGGCATGCACGTGAACGCCCATCCCCAAGGGCCCCAGCCAACGCCCCATCAACGCCCCCAGTTGCCTCGCAAGGATCTCCGTGGGTGCCATCACCACCACGTCGTGCCCGGCCTCCATCGCCATCAACGCCGAGCACGCCGCCACCACCGTCTTGCCCGACCCCACGTCCCCTTGGAGCAAACGCCGCATGGGCAGCGTCGCGGCCATGTCCGTCCGAATCTCCCGCAGCACCCGCGCCTGCGCCGGCGTCAACGCAAACCCCAGCCCCGACAGGAACGGCCGCACCAGCCGGTTGTCGCCCACGCACGCCTGGGCCACGAACGATTCCCCAAGGCTTGCACGCCGACGCCGCAGCTCCCGTTGCAACCGAAGGAACTCCTCCGCCGCAAACCGCCGCCGGGCGGCCTCCGCCGACTCCATGTCCTCCGGGAAGTGCAGGTCCCGCACCGCGCGGCGTCGGCCCGGCCACACAAGCCCACCCGGCCCCGGCCCCGGCGCGCGTCCATCCCACCCATCCTCGTCCAACGCCTCCC
>JBJSZF010000417.1:0-1691 GCA_046090125.1 Verrucomicrobiota bacterium | reverse complement strand
ATCCGCCCGTCCGGTTCGGAGGGAGGGGTGGGGCGAAAGCCCCATCCCTACCCCTATGTGCTTGGGGCGTGGCGACTTGGGGTGAAAGCAACCGGACAGGGGGTTGCAGGGCGTGCGGATGGCATGGGGATGCGGGGTTGTGTGGGGCGGGGGTTTTTGGTTGGGTCGGGGGGGCGGGGAATGGCCGGGAGGCGGTGCTCCCCGCAACGAGCGCATGAAGACTGCACAAGGCATCAGGATGGTGGGGATGGCCGTGGCGTTGGCCTCGGCATGGGTGATGGCACGGGCCGGGAACTGGCCCCAGTGGCGGGGGCCGAACCTGAACGGTTCGGCGGAGGCCAAGAACCTGCCGTCGGGGCTCGGGCCGGACGAGGTGCGCTGGAAGTTCCCCGTGCCAGGCCGGGCCGGGGCGACGCCCATCATCTGGGACGGGCATGTGTTCGTGAACTCGCCGGATGCGTCGGGCGAGCTGGTGCTCATCGCGCTGGACCGGGCGACCGGGAAGGAGCGGTGGCGCCGGGCGGTGGGCATCGGGGACAAGGAGAAGGGGAGGAACAACATGGCCGCGCCGTCGCCGGTCACGGATGGCAGGCGGGTGGTGACGATGTTCGGGACGTGCGACCTGGCGGCGTTCGACATGGAAGGGAACCCGCTGTGGAAGCGGAACCTGGGGAAGGACTTCGGGCGCTTCTCGGTGATGTGGATCTACGGGTCGTCGCCGTTGATGCACGAGGGCCGGTTGTACGTGCAGGTGTTGCAGCGTTCGCCCATGCCGCCGGATTACCCGTTGTACGACGGCAAGCCGGAGCGGGAGTCGTTCCTGTTGTGCCTGGACCCGGCCACGGGAAAGGACCTGTGGCGGCACGTGCGCAAGACGGACTCGACGCTGGAAAGCCAGGAGTCGTACGCGACGCCGTTGCCGGTGCGGATGAAGGATGGATCGACGCAGCTCGTGGTGGTGGGCGGCGACCATGTGTCGGGCCACGCGCTGGAGGGCGGCTCGGAGATTTGGCGGGCGCGGCTCTACGAGAAGCGCGACGACTGGTACCGCATCGTGACGTCGCCGGTGGCGCTGGATGGGCTCGTCTATGCGTGCGGCCCCAAGGGCCAGCCGGTCGTGGCGTTCCGGGGCGATGGGCGCGGCGACGTCACCGGATCGCACGTGGCCTGGAAGTTCACCGAGAGCCCCACGGACTGGAGCACGCCCCTGGTGATGGATGGGAAGATGTTCGTGCTCGATGGCGGCAAGAAGGTGTTGTCACGGATCGATCCCAAGACGGGCGCGAAGGTGTGGTCGGGGAAGCTCCCGACGCGGGAGGTGATCTGGGGCTCGCCGACGGGCGCGGACGGCAAGATCTACGTGCACTCGGAGGAGGGGACCGTGGTGGTGGCGGACGCAGGCGACGCGTTCAAGGTGCTGGGCACCGTGACGCTCGAGGGCGAGGGCCCGTGCCGCGGCAGCGTGGCGGTGGCCCATGACCAGGTCTTCGTCCGTACGGCGAAGAACCTCTATTGCTTCGGGAAACCTTGAGGTCGGCCCGGTGGTCGTCCAAGGAGCCGGACGTTGGCGTGGCCGACGGGCCGGGTCCTTGGAACATGTTGAAGCGGGAAGCCATGGCGATGCGGGCGGGCTGGGTGCGGGGAAGCGGTCGGGGGCGCGTGGGCTCGTGGGTGTCCACGGGCGTTTGGTG
>JBJSZF010000416.1:0-7760 GCA_046090125.1 Verrucomicrobiota bacterium | reverse complement strand
GTCGCCGACGCGGACGTGGCTCCCGAGCCCTTCCTGATGGCCGCCGCCGGGTTGGCCTTCGTCGTGGCCGTCGCCGGGCTGGTGTTTTGGAACGTGCCCGGGCAAGGCTCGAGCCCAGCGCCGGACCTCATCGAGGCAACTCAGTTTGCCTTCACCCAATTCCTGCCATGAACCGTCGTCGCATCCTTTGGGCCGCAGCGTTTGGACTGGTCTTCGTCGCCGGGGGCGTCGCGGGGTCGTTGGCCACGCAGGCCGTGCTGCGGTCCGCGTTTCGCAAGAGCCTCCAGCCCGAGACGTGGACGGCGGCGGCGGAGAAGAAGCTGTCCACGCGCCTCCAGCTCACCCCGCCGCAGCAGCAACAGGTGCACGGCATCCTGCGCGGCATGGGGGACGAGTTCCGCCAGATCTTCTGCCGTGCGCTCGACGAGTCCGGCCTCACCATCGTCCAGGCGGGCCAACGCATCGACGCCATCCTCACGCCCGAGCAACGCGCCGTGCACGCCACCCTCAAGGCCCGCCTCCGGCAACGCCTCAGCCGCGACCTCCACGTCGAGCTGCCGCCGGAGGATTCCAAGCCCCTCCTACCGCCCAAGCCCTAGGCCGGCGGCGGCGGTGCATCCCGAAGTGGTCGGAGGCATGGGAGCGGGATGCGGGGAGCGGACCGGTCCCGCAAGGCGGGAGCATGGAGGGGCGGCCGAGGACGGCCGCGCTCCGAGCGTTGAGCCCGCCACGCCGTGCTGGGGAACACCAACAACTTCGGAAGGCGCCGCCTCCGGGCCGCCGACCGAATCCAGCCTCGCCCTCGCTGTTGGGGGAGGGGTATCCTTCACCTGGCACATGAAGGTTGGACTCGCATACGGGGAAGGGTTGCTGGAGGTGGAACTGCCACCGGCAAACACAACGGTCATCCAGCCGTCGCATCGGCCGGGCCTGCCCGACGAACGCGCGGCGGTGATCGCCGCCCTCGAGTCCCCCACGGGCTGCGACGCGTTGCCGGCATGGCTGAAGCCCGGCGCTCGCATTGTCATCCTGTTCACCGACATTACCCGCGCCACCCCCAACCATCGCCTGATCCCCTGGCTCCTCGCCTACCTGGAATCCAAGGGCGTCCAGCGCGACCAGGTCACCCTGCTCAACCAACTCGGCACGCATCGTCCCAACACCCGGGCGGAGCTGGAGAAGATGCTGACGCCCGAGGTCGTGGCGCGGTACCGGGTGTTGAACCACGAGCCCGAAAACCACGACGCCTGCGTGGCGCTCGGGACCACCCGCACGGGCGTCCCCGCGTGGATCAACCGGCATTGCGTCGAGGCCGACGTCCGCATCGTGACCGGCTTCATCGAGCCGCACTTCTTCGCCGGGTTCAGTGGCGGTCCCAAGGGCATCATGCCGGGCGTGGCCCACGTGGAGACCGTGATGAGCAACCACGGGGCCTCGAACCTTTCCGATCCCCGGGCGACGTTCGGCATTTGCGAGGGCAACCCCCTGTGGGAGGAGCTGCGTGACATCGCCCTGCGAGTGGGCCCCAGCTTCCTGCTCAATGTCACCCTCAACGACGAGCGCCACATCACCGGCGTGTTCGCCGGCGACCTCCTGCTCGCCCACCGCGCCGGGCGCGACTTCGTCCGGCAGTCCGCCATGCAACGCGTGGATGCGCCCTTCGACGTCGTCGTCACCACCAACTCCGGCTATCCGCTCGACCAAAACCTGTACCAAGGCGTGAAGGGCATGAGCGCCGGCGCGCGCATCCTCAAGCCGGGCGGACTCCTCGTGCTCGCCGCCGAGTGCCGCGAGGGCGTCCCGGCTGGTAGCCCGTTCGACCGCCTCCTGCGCGAGGCCGCCTCGCCGGAGGAAATCCTGGCGTTGCTGGCCACGCCCGGCTTCGTCCGCGCCGAGCAATGGCAGGCCCAAATCCAATCCCTCATCCAAGGCCGGTTCCGGGTGCGCGTCGTCTCCTCCATGCCCCATGACGTCCTGCGCGCCGCGCACCTGGAGCCCTGCGACGACATCGGCGCCCTCGTCCGCGAGGAGGTGGCGCGACTCGGCCCGTCCGCACGCGTTGCCGTCCTGCCGCAAGGCCCGTTGACCATCCCCTATGTCGGCTGACCTGCGTGCGTCCGGTCTCCCGCCTGGCGGCCGGCCCGCACTGCAACCGACTCCTGATCTCCCTTGAACGCAGCGCAATCAGACCAACAGACCCCACCATGAACGTCCTCGTCACCGGCGGCGCCGGGTACATCGGGTCCGTCTTCGTCGAGCAACTGCTCGACGCGGGCCATTCCGTCACCGTGTTCGACAACCTCAGCGAGGGCCATCGCTCGGCCGTGGACCCGCGCGCGACCTTCGTCCACGGCGACTTCAACGAGCGCGCCGTCATCCACGACGCTCTGGCCAGCGCCCGCCCCGAGGCCGTCGTCCACTTCGCCGCCCATGCCCTCGTCGGCGAATCCATGACCAACCCGTCCAAGTACTTTCGCAACAACGTTGGCGGTGGCCTCAACCTCCTCGATGCCTGCGTGGCCACGGGCGTGAAAAAGTTCGTGTTTTCGTCCACGTGCGCGACCTACGGGCCGCCCGACCGCGTGCCCATGGACGAGGACTTGCCGCAGAGGCCCATCAACCCGTATGGCGAGT
Organism: Verrucomicrobiota bacterium; assembly: GCA_046090125.1. Taxonomy (GTDB): domain Bacteria; phylum Verrucomicrobiota; class Verrucomicrobiia; order Limisphaerales; family UBA9464; genus UBA6176. The sequence continues at coordinate 5,126 of JBJSZF010000416.1, read as the reverse complement.
CCAAGCTGATGTTCGAGAGGGTCCTGTCGTGGTACCGGCAGCTCCACGGGCTCGACTTCGTCGCGTTCCGCTACTTCAACGCGGCCGGGGCCTCCAAGCGCTTCGGCGAGCATCACCGCATCGAAACCCACCTGATCCCCAACGTCCTCCAGGTCGCGCTCGGCAAGCGCACCCATTGCGAGGTCTATGGCACGGATTATCCCACGCCCGACGGCACCTGCATCCGCGACTACATCCACATCGCGGACCTTGGAGCCGCGCACCTCCTGGCGCTGCAACCCAAGGCGTCGGGCTTCTACAACCTCGGCAACGGCGAGGGCTTCTCCGTCCGGCAGGTCATCGACGTCTGCTCCCGCCTCTCCGGCAAGCCCATCCCCGTCGTGGAAAAGCCGCGTCGCCCCGGCGATCCCCCGCGGCTCATCGCCGCCGCGCAGCGCGCCCGCCAAGACCTCGGATGGCAACCCAGGTTCCCGCGCCTCGAGGACATCGTCGCCACCGCCTGGGACTGGCACCAACGCCATCCGGATGGGTACCCGGACTAGCCGCGGTGCACCGGTGCGCATGGACCTTGGTTGGAAGTCTGGACGCCCATCCCTTCGCCTAGGCATCGGGCCCACCCATCTACCCCCTTGGATGCCCGGGACGTTCTGTGGAGAGTGACCACACGATGGGCGACGAACTGCGGCTGGTTTCCACGGACTTCGACGGGACGATCCACGAGGAGCATGCGGAGGTGCCGATCCCCCTCGTGTTCCAGGAGCGGATCGCCGCGTTGCAGGCGCGCGGTGTCCGGTGGGTGATCAACACCGGGCGCGAGATGCAAAGCCTGATGGAGACGCTGGGACGGTCCGGAGCCACCGTCCGTCCGGACTACCTCGTCCTGGTGGAGCGCGAGATCTTCGTCAACGACCGCGGCCACTACGTCCCCGTGGAGCCCTGGAACACCCATTGCCACCAAGACCATGCACGGCTGTTTGCGAGCATGGCGGAGTCCGTCCCCGACCTGCTGGAGGGATTGCAGTCCCGCCATGACGCCATGTTCTACGACGACCCTTGGTCGCCCCTGTGCGCCATCGCCCGAAGCATCGAGCAGATGGACCGGATCGAGGCCGAGCTCCTGGAATTTGCGGCGTCCGTCAGTGACCTCGCGATCGTGCGCAACGACGTGTACGTGCGCCTCAGCCATGCCGCGTACAGCAAGGGGACGGCGTTGGCGGAGTTGCAACGCATCCTCGGCATTTCCCCCGACCACACCCTCGCGGCCGGCGATCACTTCAACGACCTGCCCATGCTCCTCCCCCGCCACGCCCGCCATCTCGTCGTGCCCGCCAATGGCATGCTTTCCGTGAAGGAACAGGTCGCCCGCCATGGCGGCATCCTCTCCACCGAGCGCGCCGGCCATGCCGTGGCCGCCGCCTTGGTGCCCTGGCTGTAGGCCGGTCGGCCCCGCATGGCGGACCTCGTTGTTGATGCCCACACCATGGTGACGCTGGATTCGGGGCATCCGCCCGCCGCCGCCATCCATCGCCCGCCCCGCAACGATCGACCCGAGTCCCTCCCGATGGGATCGCTCAACGGCCGCCGAAGCCCCGGAGCTCCCGGGCGAGGATGTTCCGGATGACGGCCCTTTCGTCGTTGCCCAGGTGCTGGAAGCCCTCGGGGGCAACGCCGGGTGCCACGGCCTGGGCCATCCATGACACCACGCGGTCGCGGATGATGGGCAGCAGGCCATCGAACTGGGCCGTGTGCACCATGTAGCTGCATCGGTGACGCAACAGGCGCGTGCGCAGTTCCAGGTCCCGCAGGGATCGTCCTTCCACCACGCGTGCGCCGCGCTGGAAGTCCTCGCGGAACCGGACGTCGCCTTGGTCCAGCCCAGGCGGCAACGGAGCCTCGTCGGCAAACAAGAGATACCGAGCCAACTCCCGCGCCTCCGCGTCGAGCCGCGCCACCTGCTCGGCGGAGGGCTTCGCACCGGCCTCGCGGGCGAGGTACTGGGCGCGGGCCATCCGGTTCACGGCCCCGGCCTGGTGCTCGTGCAGCAAGTGCGCCAGCAGGTCGCTGGTGGAGACCGGATAGCGGCTCCATGGGAAGCGCTTGCCCGGCTCTAGCGGCGTCCATTCCACCTCGCCCCCTTGCAGCCGCCCCATGCGGTTCCCCACATGCATCGAGCCATTGCCGTCGCCGGTCACGTGCCATCCCCCCAGCCGTTGCGAGAGCGGGATGCCATGGCCGGACAAACCGGTCCGGAATGCATCGAGGCTCCCGCCCGAAGGCGCGGGCGCGACGGAACGGATGGAGAGCCCCGGCACATGCAACGTGTCCTCGTTGGCATGGCAGTTCATGCAACGCCGCGACCGCTCCGGCGTTGCGGGCTCGCCGTCCCGCGGGACGGGCATCAGGTAAAACACCGCGCCCAGTTCCGGATCCACGGCGGCTACCTCGATCTTCCCGCCGGGCACCCAGCCCACGTACACGTCGTCCGAAAAATACAGCGCCCTCGGGTTGGAGGGGTTGATGAGCCCGAGCTGGAGGCTGGTGTTCGAGAAGACGAGCAACTGCGACGACTCCGGAACGTCCAACGCGGCGAGCAGGGACCGGACAAACGCAAGCTCCCCCGAGCGATCCATCGCCGAGGGCGACGACGCCAGCCGCGCCAGCGTGCGCTGGAACCGGTCGCGCGGCTCCCGTTCAAAGTAGGCATGGGGCGCCGCCTCGAAGTCCGGCTGGAACTCGGCGCCGGAACACGCGACGGCCCATGACGCCATCAGTGCCCATCCGGCCCATCGCGACCCCAGGCCCCACCCTGCCGCGCGCCCGCTCACCCGATGAACGAGCAAATGTACTCCGCGATGCCGGACTCGACCGTGATGTCGAAGCCCGACTTGGCCGGGACGTCGAAGAACGTTCCCGCCGCGTAGGACTGGGACGCGGTGGATCCGTCCAGCTTCACCGTGCAGGAACCGGCCACGATCTCCATCCGCTCGGCCTTGTCGGTCCCGAAGTGGTACGTGCCGGGATAGATGAGCCCGAGGGTCTTCTTGGAGCCATCGGGGAAGATCAACGAATGGGAGACGACGCGCCCGTCGAAGTACACGTTGGCCTTCGTCACGGCGGTCACGCCCGGGAACTGGGTTGGAATCGACATCGCAAGACGTTCCCAAGCCGGGCTTCGCGGAGGCAAGGGGAGAGTTCCGCCGCTTCCCGCTCGCTCCGTTGTGGGTGCACGATAAGAATCTTCCTCAGGCTGCGAGGTGGAGGGAGTCGTTGCGTGATGCATGGGAGTCGAGCCGGTGCTTCCAGAGGTCCCCGAGGCGTCGGCTGCCGTGGATGCAGCGCAGCGCGATGATGTTTTCGGCTCCCGGCACGGAGCACCGCATGCCGGACTGCTTGCATCGTCCGCCAAGGACGGTCTTGCAGCCCGCCGCGACGACGCCGGACCCAATGAAATAGCCCGCAGCGCGGGAGGTGCCGTACTGCCTCCGCGGGACATTGCTCACAATGTAGCCCAGCTCCTCCTCGACCTTGCCCTCGTTCGATGTCCCCTTCGCCTCCTTCCGAGTCTTCTGGATGAGGCCGTCAACCGGGTCCTTCAGCAGATCCTTGTTCCATTTGCGGAGTCGGCCCCTGAACTCCGGATCGCCCTTGCCGATGAGTGCGTCGAGCACCTTCGCCCCATGCTCCATGGCATGGTAGAAGTCCACGACCTGCTCGGCGTTCTGGAAGCACTTCACCCCCATGGCGCCCAGGCCCGCCGCGCCGTCGATGAGCAACACGACCTTGCCCTCCTCCTCCATTCCCCGCCGCAGCGCCTCGCGCCGCAGGACGGGGGCCGAACTCGTCGATGGAGTTGAATGCGGAGACCTAGGTCGTCGAGTCCCAGCCCCGGACGGGGTGGCCCTCCTCGTCACAGCGATGCTGGGTGAAGACGCACCCCAGGTACACCTGGCGCGTCTTGGCCGACCCATCGGCCTGCTTCCCGCGCCGGCCCTCGACCATGATGCCGAGCTCTGCAGCGACGACATGGGCGGGCTTGCCGCTGTTGAGCCAGCAGCGGACGGCGTCCTGCCCGAAGGTCTCGTCGTACTTGGGCTTGGGGACGCGCTGCACGGGCGGCGGAGCCGGGGCTGGGATGGGGACAGGACCCGGGACGGGCTTGGGACTGGGGGGACGTTTCGCGCTCATGATGCGGATGCTGTTTTTGTCTCGGATTCTGCGTCCAGTGAATCGGGGCCACCTCATTCCGCGCGGGGAATTCAATCGTTTCCCACGCGGCCATGTCGTCCTGCACGGCATCCCCTTCGATCTTCGCGGGCTCATCCGGGTGAAACCACCCGACTTCGGAAACCTGCTGCGCTCCGAAGCCTCCGTCCCCCCCGGTTCCTTTTCCCTCCGGACCCTTTCCGGCATTCCCATCGGGCGGCCATGTCGGCGCATCCATTTCCTTCAGGCGCTCGACGGCTGCTTCCGCGCCGGGGGCGAGGAATGCGCCCGGTGGCGCACACGTTTCACCGACGGTGCGATCGGGGGTTTCCCCTGATCTTTGGACTTCATTTTCCCGACGGCAGCCTTCCCGAGTTTGCCCCCCGATGCTGCCGGTGTGACGCCGTTGGTGGCGTGGTTCGATGCGGGCGGGGCACCTGGAAGGCCGGCAGGCTCCTACCTTTGCCTGGTGACGTGGGACAATCCGGAGCCTGCGAATCCGATCCATGCCCTGGACTTCACGTTGGGTTCGGGTCGTTCTCGGGCGCTGCTGGTGGCCATGAGCGTGGAATGATGGGGTTCGAGATTCTCGGACTTCGTTGAAAGATCCCGCCGTCGGTCTGCGGCTGAGCCGGATCGATTCAGTTGAGGGTCGGTCTCTGATGTCCTCCGACGCTTTTCTCCGTGGGTTCCATCGGGTCAGGCCGACAGCGATCCAACTGCATTGCAGTTGGGGTGTGCCCTCAGTTTCTCCAGTATTTGCAGCCACCAGGCTCGCTGCTCCTTGCCTCTCACCGCCATTTTGAGCGTGGGCTTGCCCTGCGCTCGACTCCACACCGCCGCCCTCGTGAACAGCCGCCATCTCAGCGTCTGCAACTGCACGTGGGCTTCCTGTCCCAGTCGTCGTTGCAGCAGGACGCACA
>JBJSZF010000415.1:0-14855 GCA_046090125.1 Verrucomicrobiota bacterium | reverse complement strand
GGATGACGTCGGTGCCGAGGTAGGGTCGCAGGGGTTCGGGGACGAGGATGGAGCCGTCGGCCTGCTGGTGGGTTTCGATCAAGGCGACGAAGAGGCGTGCGAGGGCGGTGCCGGAGCCATTGAGGATGTGGGGGAAGCGGTAGTCGCCGGAGGTGTCAGGGCAAAGGGGTCAAATCTTGAAATTTGATACGGCTGCCGAGGGGGGAGTTTTTCAGCAGGGGCGCTGGGGTGTGTTTCCAGCCGGATCCCCGATTTCATGCCTGAGTCCCGGCGGTGCCACGTCCGTCGGCCACCGTGCCCGCCCCCCACACGCGCCAGCAACGCCTTGAGAGCCAGCCCACCGGCCCCCACAGCACCACCCACCCCTCCCGGCGACGTCGCGCGCCGCCCCGCCCCTCACCCCGTCGCCGTCGCCGCCACCCCTCCCTCCATCCCCGCAGCCTTCGCCCCCTCCCACGCCACGCGCCGGAGCCATCGCTTGATGTTGCACGCCGCCGCCACGAAGTAGGTCCCCAGCCTCACCCGCCCTAGCCCGCGGTAGCGCGCCCGCCTCAGCCCGGGCGCCCTCACCAGCTCGCTGTGCGTCCCCTCGATCGCGTTGCGCCTCCTCATCCTCTCCTTGAAGCCCGGCCCCCGCTGCTCCCGCCGCCGCCGCTGCCGCTCCATGTGATGCTCCCCCACCACCAGGGTCCGGTGCCCCTGCCCGGTCCCCAGGCACCGGTCCTTCATCGGGCACCCCCGGCACAGCCCCTGGTTCCACTCCAGCCAGTACTGCACCCCGGGCGCCTTCTCGCCGTCCAGGCGGCTGCACTGCGTGCTCTCCACCCCGGCGGGGCACGTCGCCCGGCGCTCGTCGATCCTCACGTTGAAGTCCTCCGCCGTGAACGCGCCCGGCCTCCGTTGCAAGGCCGGCTGGGCCGGCCCGATGATCTCCACCCCCTCGGCCCTCGCCCGGGCCAGGTTCTCCGCCGACACGTAGGCCCCGTCCACGTACGGCACCGGCGGCGTCCCCAGCCCCAGGGCCGCCTGCTCCGACGCCATCTCCCGGGCACCCGCCTCGTCGCTGTGGTGCGCCGGCTGCGTCACCACCCTCACCACGAACCCCGCCGTCGGCTCGCCGGGCGCGAGGCGGTGCTCCTCCACTGACTCGGCCACCTGCACCTTGTAGCCCACGTGCGACACCTGTTGCTGGCCCGTCCCCTTGGCGGACCACGTCGCGTCCGGGTCGTGCGGGTTCTGGATCCGGCCGGAGTCCAGCTCCCCCTTGCCTAGGGCGCGCAACGGCTGGCCCGCCTAGGCGGCGAACTGCTGCCCGAACACCTCGGCCAGCCGCCCGACGGCCTCCCCGCGGGCGAGGTCGCCCTGGTCGCGCACCCACGCCACCAGGGCCTGGGCGTCGGCGCCGGCTTCCAGCAGCTTGTGGACGAGGACGTCGTGGCTGGCCCGGTAGTCGAGCTGGCTCTCCACGTAGCGCTCCCACCACGACGCCCAGGCGGCGGGGCGCGGCCCCGCCGGAGCCCGGGCCGCGACCTCCTGGAGGGCCAGGCGGATCGACTCCCGCACGCACTCGACCCGGCTCATGCGGCTGACCAGGCCCAGGACATGGGAGGAGTCGAGGCTTTGCTGGGTGCGGCGCTGGACCAGGCCTCCAAGAGGCCGTCGAGGATGGCCTTGAAGCCGACGGCGGCGAGGTCGTGCTGCTAGAGGCGGTCCCGGAAGGGGGTGAGGGTGGTGGGGTGGAAGAGGTCGTCGACAAGCTGGCGGTTGAGGGCGAAGTTCTGTCCGGCGTGGTAGCGGAGGAGCCCGACGGCCTGGCGGTCGGGGACGCCCTCGATGTATTGGAGGAGGCAGACGCCCAGGAGGAGGACGGGCTCGATGGCGGCGCGGCCGGAGTCCTTGGAATAGGCGACCTCGAGCTGGGGGCGGGCGGCGACGATGGGCGGGAAGACGACCTGGGCGACGAGGCGGAAGCGGTCGGACTTGGGGAAGAGGGAGGCGATGGAAAAGAGGGAGCCTTGTGTGGGGAAGGAGGGCAGGCTCATGGCGCGTGACGTGGGGGGGATGAATCTACCCCATGGGGTAGATCAAGAGGTATGAAGGCAAGTTATCCGATGAAGGTGCAGGTGATCCGATCCAAGAAGCAGCCGCCGCGCTTCTACGTGAACCTGCAGCTGCCGCTGGCGGCGGCGCTGGGGATCGAGGGGGGCGAGGAGGTGCACTGGCAGCTGCTGCACCGGACCGACCTGCGGCTCAGGCGGCCGAACGCGGGGCCGGCGGATGAGGGCAAAAACACGGTTGAGCGGGCCTTTTCGGTTTTTTCAGCAAAATCTAATGTTGATTCTGCTGCAACGTCCAAAGGCGTGTCGTATCGCCCCATCACATTGCCATCGGCCCTTGCCAGAATGCGCCATGCGCCGCAATCGATCGTTAAGCAAATAGCCGTTGGCGACCATGACGAAAACGGTCCTGAAAACCGGGGATTTGCAGCCGGATCAAATGTAAAGATCCGACCCAGTGGCCGCCAAGGCTGACGGACATGGGCTCGCACCCCAGCGCAACTTCCCCGCCTTACACGGCGACGTCTGCCTTGATGGCCGGGTGCGGGTCGTATCCCTCGAGCGTGAAGTCCTGGAAGACGAAGTCGGCGAGCTCGCGACGGGTAGGGTTGATGTGCATGCGGGGCAACGGGCGCGGCTCGCGCGAGAGCTGGAGGCGCGCCTGCTCGAGGTGGTTCGCGTACAGGTGGACGTCGCCCATCGTGTGGACGAAGTCGCCGGGCTTGAGGCCCGTGACCTGCGCCACCATGAGGGTGAGCAACGCGTAGCTCGCGATGTTGAATGGCACGCCCAGGAAGAGGTCCGCGCTCCGCTGGTACAACTGGCAGCTCAACTCCCCGTCCAGCACATAGAACTGGAACAACGTGTGGCACGGCGGCAACGCCATCCCATGGATCTCCGACGGGTTCCATGCGCTCACCACGAGGCGGCGGCTGTCGGGCTTGCGCCGCAACTCGTCCACCACCCACGCGATCTGGTCCACGGGCTTGCCATCGGCCCCGCGCCAGTCGCGCCATTGGGCGCCATAGACGCGGCCGAGGTCCCCGTTGGCGTCGGCCCATTCGTTCCAGATCCTCACGCCGCGTTCCTGGAGCCAGCGCACGTTGGTGTCACCCCGCAGGAACCACAGCAGCTCGTAGATGACCGACTTCACGTGAACCTTCTTGGTCGTCACCAAGGGGAAGCCATCGGCCAGCCGGTAACGCGCCTGGGCCCCAAAGAGGCTGTAGGTGCCGGTGCCGGTGCGGTCGGGCTTGAAGCGCCCGTGCTCCAGCACCTGGCGAAGCAAGTCGTGGTAAGGGCGCATGGTCGGGACGCGTGTCGAGGTCGGGACGTGCGGCCTAGACGACGAAGTCCGAGGCGTCGATGGCGATGCGGCCGCCCTTGAGCACGGCCTCGTTGGCGCGGAGGGCGAGGACGGTGGCCTCAAGGCCGGCCTTCCAGTCGGCGACGGGGCGGGTGCCGTCGTTGATGTTCTCGACGAAGCGCCCGAGCGCATACTGGAGGGGTGCCTCGGTCTGGGAGGCGGCCTCGGCCGGCTTCTTGCCCTGGGCGAGGATCTTGGTGGCGTTGGCCACGAGGGCGATGCCCGAGTCGTTGAGGAAGTCGTCCTTGCGCGCGTACACCTCCCAGCCCAGCAAGGGGGCGTCCGTCTCCTTGAACATCCAGGCCTTGTTGTCGCGGATGAGGACGGCGGCGTCGGACCCCGCGAACACGTCGTGCTCGCCCTCGAAGGAGTTGGCGAGGGTGGCGGAGAACGTGTGCCGGTAGCCGCCCGGGAACTCGGCCACGACGGTGACGGTGTCGGGCACGTCGCGGTCGTCGTTCCACTGCATGACGCCGCCGAGGCCATGGACGGCGACGGGGAGCGCGTCATGGTACCAGCGGGCGAGGTCGAGGCTATGGATGCCGACCTCGCCGGCGAGGCCCGGGGAGGTGTCGCGGTAGAGGCGCCAATTGAGGGCCTTCTCGCGGTCGCCGTTGGGGGAGGAGCGCCGCCAGCTTTGCTTGCGGTTGCTTTGGCCGCGCGAGGTGGCGAGGCGGCCGGTGGCGCCGGTGCGGATGAACTTGAGGACGTGGTGATGCTGGGGGTTCTCGCGCCATTGCAGTCCGGACTGGAACACCTGCTTGGCGGGGAGGGCCTTGGCGGCGGCGGCGATGGTCTTGGCGTCCGCCACAGTGTGGGCGAGGGGAGCCTCCAGGTACACGTGCTTGCCGGCCTGCATGGCGGCGAGGGCGATGTCCCGGTGCTGGTGTGACGGCGTGGCGATGATGACGGCCTGGACGTCGGCGGCGGAGAAGACCTCGCGGTAATCTTGGACTTGCCGGGCCTGCGGCGCGGCCTCGGCGGCACGGCGGAAGGCCTGCTTGTAATGGTCGCACAACGCCACGACGGGCGCGTTGGGCAGCTTGGCGAGGGTGGCGACGATGTCGCGGCCATGGCTGCCGAGCCCGATGACGGCGCACTTCACGGGCGGGCCCGGAGGCTTCTCCTTGTAGCTGGGGTCGGCCTTGGGCGGGGGCAACGTCTTGCCGTCACCTGCCGCCTGCGAGGCCACCTTCTCCGCCTCCTGCGCCGTCAGCGGCACGCCGCCCATCGCCGCGAGGAAGGCCGCGACCGAACCCGCCTTTACGAAACCGCGCCGGTTCAGGTCCGGCGCCCCTGTGGATGCATCGCCCATGGACATGGCCAAAGACTGCCCAAGACGCCGTCGGGCTGCCAGCTCGGAGCTCTTGGCCGGGCGTGCCCTGCCGATGGAGGCACCATGGCCTAGTGCCTGAAGTGGCGGTGCCCGGTGAATACCATGGCGACGCCGCGTGCGTCGGCGGCGGCGATGACCTCGGCGTCCCGCATGGATCCGCCCGGCTGGATGGCGGCGGTCGCTCCCGCCTCGGCGGCGGCGACGAGGCCGTCGGGGAAGGGGAAGAATGCATCGCTGCACACGACGGAGCCCTGGAGGGGCAATGCGGCCTCCCCGGCCTTCCAGACGGCGATGCGTGAGGAGTCCACGCGGCTCATTTGCCCGGCGCCGATCCCGAGGGTCTGGGTGGCGTTGGCATAGACGATGGCGTTGGACTTCACGTGCTTCACCACGCGCCAACCGAAGAGGAGCGCCTCCAGCTCGTCGGGCGTCGGGGCCCGTTGGGTGACCACGCGAAGGTCGGCGGCGGTCGTGAGGCGAAGGTCCCGTTCCTGCCAGAGGAAGGAGCGCGCGCCGACGGAGCGGACGTCTCCCCTGGTGGCGGCGGCGGGGCTGCCGAGGGAGCGCAGGAGGCGCAGGTTCTTCTTTTGCCGGAGGACCGCGAGCGCGTCGGGCTCGAAGGCGGGGGCCACGATGACCTCGGAGAAGATGCCCGCGATGGCCTCGGCACAGGCGAGGTCGAGGGGTTGGTTGACGGCGATGATGCCGCCGAAGGGGGCTTGGCGGTCGGTGGAGTAGGCGCGGTCCCAGGCCTCTCGGAGGGTCGCGCCGCGGCCGACGCCGCAGGGGTTGGTGTGCTTGAGGATGGCGAGGGTGGGGCCCTCGTTGCCGAACTCGGAGATGAGGGCGACGGAGGCCGTGAGGTCGAGGATGTTGTTGTAGGAAAGCTCCTTGCCGTGGAGCTGCTGGTACTGCTCGTGGAAGGGGCCGTAGAGGGCGGCCTTTTGGTGCGGGTTTTCGCCGTAGCGCAGGGGTTGGGCGAGGGGAGCCACCACGGAGAGCACGGGAGCGGGTTGGTCTGGCGGCGAGAACTCGCGGGACAGGTGGGTGGCGATGGCGGCGTCGTAGGCGGCCGTGCGCGCGAAGACCTTGGCGGCGAGTCGGCGGCGCAGCCCGAGGGTCGTGCGGCCGTCCCGAGCCACCTCGGCGGCCACCTCCGGGTAGTCCGCCGGGTCCACCACCACCGTCACGGATTCATGGTTCTTGGCGGCCGACCGCAACATGGAAGGGCCGCCAATGTCGATGTTCTCGATGGCGTCGTGGAGCGTGACCCCGGGGCGGGCGACCGTGGACTCGAAGGGGTAGAGGTTGACGACGACGAGGTCGATGGGCGCGATGCCGTGCTCGGCGACGGTGCGTTCGTGCTCGGGGTTGCCGCGCAGGTACAGCAACCCGCCGTGGACGCGCGGGTGCAGGGTCTTCACCCGGCCATCGAGCATCTCGGGGAAGCCGGTGTGGTCGGACAGGTCCTTGACCGAAAGACCCGCTTCGCGCAGCGCCTTCGCCGTGCCGCCCGTGGAAATCAACTCCACGCCTGCGGAGGCGAGGGCACGTGCGAGGTCCACGAGGCCGGCCTTGTCGGAGACCGAGAGAAGGGCGCGTTGGATGCGAGACATGCGACGGACTGGGTCAGGGGTTGCCAAAAAAATTCCTCCCTCCGCTGACGGAGGGAGGAGTTAAAACTGCCGGCCGGTGGTGGAGCCGAGGGGATTCGAACCCCTGACCCCCACAATGCCATTGTGGTGCTCTACCAACTGAGCTACGACCCCAACGGCCGGTAAAGGCTGCGAAGTGTGCGGAAGTCATCGCGCGAGTCAACCATGGGTTTTTGCCACGCGAAGCAGCGAGCGGTGCGCGGGCCGTGCGGGGTGGACGCGGGCATTCGAGCGATGCCATCGGTCGTTCACTCCGCCTTTCCGACCGGTCTCACGCCGGATCCCACGCGGCGGGTCAGTGCGTCGCCCAAGTCCAGGCGGGCCACCTCCGCGTGCCGCAGCAACGACTGAACCACCTCGGGATGCGCGCCTGCCACGTTGCGGCGTTCCCCGGGATCTGCGGCGAGGTCGTACAATTCCAGTCCCACTGGCAACGGCCGGTAGGAGGCCGGGGTACCGTTGGTGCCGCCCCGCCCGGTCGCGAGCGTTTGCGAGCGATGGGGTAGGAACAGCTTCCATGGGCCCGAGATCACGGCCTGAAGCTCGCCCACGCCGTAGTAGATGAAGTAGGCCGGGTGCGGGTTTCGAGCCCCGGCCCGCCCCTCGATCACGGGCCAGACATCCCGGCCGTCGATCCGCTGGGCGGGCGGCGTTGCGCCGACCAGGCCGGCGACCGTTGGCAACACGTCGATGGTCATCCAGGGCTCGTCGCTGACCCGCCCCGCCGGGACGCGGCCCGGCCAGCGCACGATGCAGGGCACGCGGATGCCGCCCTCGAAGCTGGTCCCCTTGCCCTCGCGGAACGGCCCGGCGGACCCCGCGTGGTTGCCGTAGCTGAGCCAGGGCCCGTTGTCCGACGTGAAGATCACCAGCGTGTCGTCGTCGATGCCTTGCCGCCGAAGCTCGCTGAGCACCGCGCCCACGGATGCGTCGATTTCCTGGATCACGTCGCCCAACGCCCCGCGCCTGGAGCGTCCCCGGAAGTCCTTCCCCGCGAAGATGGGCACGTGGGGCATCGAGTGGGCGAGGTACAGGAAGAACGGTCGCCCGGCGTTCCTGCGGATGAAGTCCACGGCCCGCTCCGTGTAGCGCTGGGTCAACCGGGACTGGTCTGGCATCTCCTCGACGACGCGTTCGCCGTCGATCAACGGCAGCGGGGGGTAGGTATCCTTCGGGGCCGTGGGGTGGCTGGGCCACATGTCGTTGGAGTAGGGCAACCCCAGGTACTCATCGAAGCCCTGGCGCGTGGGCAGCAACGCGGCGGGCCGCCCCAGGTGCCACTTGCCCACGATCGCCGTCGCGTAGCCACGGCCCTTGAGCACCTCGGCGAGCGTCGTCTCGTTGGGATGCAGCCCGATGGGTTGCTTGGGCCCGAGCGCGCCGTGGATGCCCAAGCGGTTGGGATAGCAACCGGTCAGCAACGCGGCCCGCGAGGCCGAGCACACGGCCTGGGCCACGTAGAACCGGGTGAAGCGCGATCCCTCCCGCGCCATGCGGTCCAAGTGCGGCGTCCGGATCCCTTGGGCGCCTTGGCAGCCCAGGTCGCCCCAGCCGAGGTCGTCGCAGAAGACGACCACGACGTTGGGGAGACGCGCCTCCCGGGGCGCGGCCCATGCACGGCCGGAAGCGATGCAACCCGCCAACCCCACCGCCCACCACAGTCCCAGCCACGTTCTCGTGCTCACGGCGCCTCCGTGCCTTCGGTGGCGGCGTCGGGCGGCGCGGGCCGCAGCGACTCCAGCTCACGTTCCAGCTCGTGCACGCGGCGCAGGAGCTCCGGCAGCCGCTCGATCGCCAGCAACTGTCGCTTCGTGACCCGGTCCGGCTGGGCTGGGGACCCCATCCACTTCTGGCCCTCGGGGATGTGGTGCATGACGCCCGACTGCGCCGCCAGCACGACGCGGTCCCCGATGCGCAGATGCCCGGCGATGCCCACCTGGCCCGCCACTGTCACGTAGTCCCCGATCCGCGTGGAGCCCGCGATCCCCACTTGCGCGACGAGGATCGTGTGTTCCCCGATGGCGACGTTGTGGGCGACCTGGACGAGGTTGTCGATCTTGGTCCCGCGGCCGATCACGGTCGCGCCCAGGGCCGCCCGGTCGATGGTCGTGTTGGACCCGATCTCCACGTCGTCATGCACCACCACCTGCCCCACCTGCGGGACCTTGCGATGCTCCCCACCGTCCAGCACGTATCCGAATCCGTCCGCGCCCACCACGGTGCCGGCGTGGATTCGGACGCGGCGTCCGAGGTGGGTCCGCTGGTACAACGTCACGTGCGGATGCAACCGCGATCCCTCTCCCACGGTGCAGTCGTCGCCCACGCAAACATGCGCCATCAAGACGGCGCCCGCGCCGATGCGCGACCGCTCCCCCACCACGCAGTACGGGCCCACGTGCGCCCCGGCATCCACCGTCGCCGAGGGGGACACCACGGCCGTCGGGTGGATCCCTGGCACCGCGACGGGCTCCGGGAAGAACAACGGCAGGACCTTTGCGAACGCCACCCGGGCGTGGGTCACGCGCAACAGCGTCTTCCCCTCGGCTGGAAAGTCCCCGGAGACGAGGATGGCGGATGCGAAGCTTGCCTTGGCGCGGAGGTAGTACGCCTCGTTCTCGGCGAACGTCAGGTCGCCGGGCTTGGCCGAGTCCGCCGGCGCGAACCCCGTGATGACTTGGTCTGGGTTGCCAACGACGACGGCCCCGATGGCCTCGGCGATCTGGCGCGTGGTGAAGGAGGGCATTCGAGGAGGGGTTGGGATGGGTTGGCCAAGGCTTAGAGCCCGCGACGCGACGCGATGACGTTGCGTGGGCCGAGCACGATGACGCGGGGCGTCCATGCGTCGGCGGCGGCCTCGTCCACCTCCGTGAACGACATGATGGTGATGCGGTCGCCGGGCTTCCCCAAGTGGGCTACGGCGCCATTGAGCTCGATGGCCCCCGACCCTCGGGGCCCGCGGATGACGTAGGTTTCCCAGCGGGATCCATTGGCCATGTTGGAGCACAGGATGCGCTCGTGCGCGCGGAGCCCGGCGGCCTCCATCAAGTCCTCGGCAATCGTCAGGGAACCCTCGTAGTCCACGCTGGCGGCGGTGACGGTGGCTTGGTGGACCTTGGACTTGAGGAGGTGGAGCAACATGCGGTGAAAACGCGTTCTAGGGACGGCCAGCGAGGAATTCGCCTTGGGCCCGGCCCTTGCCGCGCCGTGCCGCCCGCTTTCTTCAACGATACCGTGAAGCCCGCGCCGGACAACCACGGATTCCCAACGCCCAGCGCTGCGTCGTGGTTCATGTGGCCTTTTCTGGAGCGGGGCCGCATCCGCGGGCGGTCGGCGACCCGTCCGGGTTGGCGTGCGTCCCGACCTCGCATGTCGGCCCCGGCCTCCGCTGGGGGGCCTCACGTTGCGCGCGGATCTTGAGCAGGAATTGAGGACCATCCCCGCCCCGGGTAGGGCCGGGACGATTCAGTTGGATGGGTCGGCTGAGGGCCCGATGGGAGGGCGACGCCTCAATCCACCAGCAGGGCACGTTGCCACGGCAACAAGCCGTCCCATGCATCCGCATCGTTCCGGCCGAGGGCGAACAAGGTGGCCTTGGACGCGATCAACGTGGGGTCGATCCCAAGTTCTCCGGCGCGCCGGTCCCGGACCTTTCGGAGATCCTCCGACCGGTCCAGCTCCGCCGTCGTCATGCGGCGCGACCGCACCCGGACGTGAACGGGGCGGTCGGTGGCGGGGACCTCGAGGCCGCGCCCGATGGCCTCCGTGACGCCATGTCGCCGCCGCGAGGTGAGGAAGGGAGGCAGCTTGATGCCCCGGGCGTCCTGCTTGAGGGACGCCTGGTCTGCGAGGTCGCTCAGGGCCTCGTGGCGCAGGATGAAGAAGGGGGGCTTGTTGCTGCGAACCGCCTCCTTCTCCCTCCAGTGCCACAGCTCGCGCAAGACCGCCAGCCCGAGCGGGTCCAGGCGGTCGTGGCCCTTGATCCTCCAAACCTGGTCCAGGTCCACCTGTCCGGGCCGCGCGCATTCCTCGATCAGCCGCGCGCACGTCTGCCGATGCCAGTCCAGCCTCCCGAGTTCCTGGAGCCGCCGGCGCATCGCCTCCGCCAGCTCGTGCAGGAAACGGACGTCGTTCAGCGCATACTCCACCATCCGGTCCGTCAGCGGACGCCGGCCCCAGTTTGCCTTTTGCGCGCCCTTTTCCAGCGTGACCCCCAGGTATTGGGTGAGGCAATCGTTCAAGCCGAACCGCTTGTCGCCCAGCAGCCGCGCCGCCCACATCGTGTCGAAGATGGCGGAGGGCCGGAAATGATGCCCTTGGAACAGCAGCCGCAGGTCGTAGTCGGCCGCATGAAAGATCACCTCGCGCTCGTCCAGCGCCTCCCAGAGGGGCTCCAGGTGCAGGTCTGCCAAGGGATCGATCAACGCGGCCTCGCCCGGGATGGCGAGCTGAAGCAGGCACAACTTCTCCGGATATGCGTGCAATGAGTCCGCCTCGGTGTCCAAGGCCACCCATGCGGCCTGGCGCACCCGGCCGCTCAACGCCCGCAGTGTTTCCGTCCCGTCAATCACTTGGGGAATCATGGCCGGGTGCGTCGCAGAAAGTGAACATCCTTTTCCCGAAAACGACACGTTCGCGGCCATTGGGTCGCATCGGGTGGCAGGGTCTCCGGCGCCTCATTCCCAGCCCCCGCCGAGGGCCTTCACGAGGCGGACGGCGGCGACGTGTTGGAGGGCGACGGCCTGGATGCGGCGGAGGGCGGACTCGTGGCGGGCGTGCTCGGCCTCGATCCACTCCGAACGGCTGGTGATGCCGGCATCGAGGCGTTGGCGGGCCAGTGCGGCGGCGGCGGCGACCTGATCGGCGGCGTTGGCCAAGGCATCGGCCTGCTCGGCCCGGCGACGCACCTGGGCCAGCGACGCCTCGACGTCGCGAATGGCGCCCAGGACGGCCTGGCGATACCGCGCCACGGCCTCCTCGCGCCCGGCCTTGGCATGGCGAACGCGCGCCCCTGCCAACGCGTACCCGGTCAGGGGAAGGCTCACGCTTGGCCCAACGGACCATGTCCGGCTGTCGGCAGAGAACAACGAGTCGATGTCGCGGCTGAGCTGCCCGCCGCTGCCCGTGAGCCGGATGGAGGGAAAATAGGCGGCCACCGCCACGCCGATCTCCGCATTCCGTGCGGCGACCATGCGCTCGGCGGCGGCCACGTCCGGCCGACGTTCCAGCAGGTGGGCGGGCAACCCGGCCGGGATGGCGGCCGGGGGGCCCTCATGCATGGGCGCCTCGGGCAACACGACGGCTCCCGCCGCCTGGCCGCAGAGGAATGCCAGGTTCGCGGCCGCCTCCTCTCGTGCGCGGTTGGCGTCCGCGAGGGCTGCGGCCGCCGCCGCCCGCTCGCTTCGGGAGCGCTGGGCGACGGCCTCGGTGATGACGCCGGCCGCGAGCCGTTGCTGGGCGAGGCCGACGCCCTCGTCGCGCAACCGGAGCATGGCGCGGTGCGCGGCGACCTCGGCGTCGAGGGAGCGGATGGCGAAGTACTGGGCGGCGACGTCGGCGGAAAGGGACAGCGAAAGGTTGTTGAACTCGGCATCCGTCGCGGCCGCCTCGGCACGCGACGATTCGACCATGCGGCGCACCTTGCCCCAGAGGTCGAGCTCGTAGGAGAGGTCGAAGCCGATGGAGGTGCCGTCGAAGGTGGCGGGCGGGATGTTGACGGGGATGGGGGTGGGCAGGTTGCCGGAGGTACGCTGGCGCTCGAAGCCGGAGCGAAGCCGGGCTTCGGGGAACAGGTCCACGGCGGAGGCGCGTGCGCGTGCGCGGGCCTGCTGGACGCGGGCGAGGGCAGCCTGGAGGCCCGGGCTGGCCTGGAGCGCCCGGGCCTCCAGGTCGTCGAGGACCGGGTCGTTGAACACGCGCCACCATGCGCCCTTGGGCACGTGGTCCATCGGCCGGGCGGGTTGCCAGCTCCATTGGGGCGGGACGACGGAGGCGACGTCGGGCTTGCGATGGTTGGGTCCGACGGGACGGACGCAGGACGGGAGGAAAGCCGCGATGGCGGCGAGGGTGGCGGCGGCGAGGGCCTGGGCGGCGTTGCGGCGGGCTGGGGGCTTCATGGGGCCGATCCTCCCGGGGCGGGCCGGCCGCCGCGCAGCCGGGCGGCCAGGTCGTCGAACACGGTGTAGAACACGGGCGTGGCGAGGAGGGTGAGGAGGAGGGAGAGCAACTGGCCGCCAAGGATGACGCCGGCCGTGGCATTGTTGAAGGCGGCCCCGACGCCTCGGGCGAGCATCATGGGAACCATGCCAGCCACGAAGGCGAGGGTGGTCATGAGGATGGGGCGGAGACGTTCCTTGTTGGCGAGGAGGACGGCCTCGGTGCGGCCGAGCCCCTTCTCGCGGAGCTGGTTGGCGTGGTCGATCTGGAGGATGCCGTTCTTCTTCACCATGCCGAAGAGGACGAGGATGCCGAGCATGGAGAAGATGTTGACGGACTGTCCGAAGAGGATGAGCGAGACGAGGGCGAAGGGGAGCGTGAGGGGGAGGGCGAGGAGGATGGTGACAGGGTGGATCCAGCTCTCGAACTGGGCGGCGAGGATGAGGTACATGAAGACGAAGGCCATGAGGAAGGCGGTCAGGAAGGCGACGCCGGCCTTGGCCATCTCCTTGGTGCGGCCTGCGGAGCCGAACTGGTAGTCGGGGGGCAGGTTGGCCTTGCGGACGGCGGCCTCGATGCCGGCCAGGATCTGGGTCTCGCCGAAGCCGGGCGCGTTGTTGGCGGTGATCATCACCTGGCGGCGGCGATTGAGCCGGTGGATCTCGGCGGGGCCGTCCCCGGGCTCCAGTCGGACCACGTTGTCCAAGGGCACCGGCCCGGCGGTCGCCGACGGGACCGCGAGGGTGGAGAGGGACTCGGCGCGGTTGCGGAACGGCTCTGCGGCGCGCACGTGGATGTCGTACTGCTCGCCGCCCTCGTCGTAGGTGGACACCTTCATGCCCCCCACGAAGAGGCGCAGGGCGGCGGACAGGTCCGAGACGGAGACGCCGAGCTGCCCGGCGCGGCTGCGGTCCATGCGGGCGACGATCTCGGGCTTGCCGGGGATGAGGTTGGAGTCGAGGTCGCGGATGCCGGGGATTTGGCGGGCGTCCCTGAGGACCTGGGCGGTGACGTCCAGGAGGCGGGCGATGTCCGGGCCCGAGATGAAGTACTGGACGTTGGCGGTGGACATGCCGGTGTTGAATGGGGGCACGGAAAGGACCGTGATGCGCCATTCCTGCGGGTGCCGCGGGACGACGTCGCGGCGGATGCGGTCCATGATGTCCTCCTGCGTGGCCTTGCGGGCCTCGGGCGGGATGAGCCGGACGTAGATGCCGGCCACGTTGGCGGTGCGTTGCTCGTTGTCGCCTATGGTCAGGAGGGTGGACTCGACGCCGGGGATGGAGCGGATGTCGCGGGCGACGCGCTCGGCGAGGAGGTCGGTCATGGCGAGGGTGGAGCCCTCGGGGGCGCGGAGGTTGACGACGAACTCGGCTTCCTCGACGGGCGGCAGGAAGTCCTTTTTCACCGCCTTGAACAGGGGTGGCAAGGAGGCCAGGACGACGACGCATGTGGCGACAACGACCCAACGGCGTCGTAGGGAGAAGGACAGGAGCGCCAGGTAGAGGCGCTCGACGGGCTTGTAGGCGACATCGACGACGCGGGTCATGGCGCGGTCCAGGCGGCTGGCGTGGCCGTGCGGGCGGAGCATCCGCGCGGCCAGCGTGGGAGCGAGCGTGAAGCTCACGAGCAATGACACGGCGATGGCGAAGGCCATCGTGAGGCCGAAGCTCTTGAGGAACATGCCCACGATCCCGCCGAGGAAGGCCACGGGCACGAACACGGCCAGCAGGGACAGGGTCGTGGCCATGACGGCCAGGCCGATCTCGCGGGTGCCGCTGATGGCGGCATCGTAGGGCGTGGAGCCCTTCTCCTCCATGTGCCGGAAGATGTTCTCCACGACGATGATGGCGTCGTCGATGACGATGCCGACGGCGAGGGCGAGGGCGACGAGGCTGATTTGGTTGAGGGTGACGTGCTGGGCCCACATGACGCCGAAGGCGGCAATGATCGAGGTGGGGATGGCGAGGGCGGAGATGACGGTGGCGCGGGCGTTGCCGAGGAAGAGGAGGACGACGAGGGCGGCGAAGACGGCTCCGAGGACGAGGTGCTCCTTGACGGCGTGCACGCTGGTGCGGATGACGCGGGAGTTGTCGCGTGCGACCTCGACGGCGTAGCCCCTGGGCAGGAGTCCGCGTTCCTCCTCGAGGCGCTCCACCACGGCATCGACGACGCCGATGGTGTTCGCGCCGGACTGCTTCCGGATGGAGAGCACGACGGAGGGCACGCCGCTGCGCCGGGCGACGGTGCGGGGCTCCTCCTCGCCATCCTCGACGGCGGCGACGTCG
>JBJSZF010000414.1:0-3712 GCA_046090125.1 Verrucomicrobiota bacterium | reverse complement strand
CCCATCGCCCCCCCTCATGCCACGCACCCCGGCAGGGGTGCCAGAACCACCACGAAACAGTCACGCGGAGACCCGGAGACGCGGAGCCCGACGCGAGAACCAAACCCAACGCACAGGCGATGGACGGGGGGCCGCTGGAATCCCATGCAGGGATGCATGGGGTTCATTGGGGACCGGGCAGCCACCTTCGGGCGAGGCCTTCGCCCCACCCGAAATCCAAAACCGGTGGAAGGGGAGGATGTCTCCGGCACGCGGGACGCGGGAAGCGGGCGTTCCCGGACGTCATCTCCCCGCTCCCCGCTCCCCGCTCCCCGCCATGGGTCGTGACGCGGGGAGGGCGGGCGGGAGTGCATCCCTCAATGCCGCGCGCGCGGCGTGTTGCGCTTCGGGCGTTCGCGTCCAACATCGCCGCCGGATGAGCATTGTGACGCGAACGGGCGACGACGGC
Source organism: Verrucomicrobiota bacterium (assembly GCA_046090125.1). Classification (GTDB taxonomy): domain Bacteria; phylum Verrucomicrobiota; class Verrucomicrobiia; order Limisphaerales; family UBA9464; genus UBA6176. Next base: position 3,264 of record JBJSZF010000414.1, on the reverse strand, counting down.
AGCACCGGCCTCATGTACAACCGGCGGGTGTCGAAGTCGGCCCCGCGGGTCGAGGCCTACGGGACGCTCGACGAGCTGAACGCCGCCTTGGGCATGGCCCGGGCGCTGAGCCCGCACTCGTTCATCCAGGAAACGTTGCTCGCCATCCAGAAGGACCTCGTCCTCGTGATGGGCGAGCTGGCCACCCTGCCCTCGGACCTGCCCCGGTACCGGCAGGATGGGTTTCAGGTCACGGACCCAACCTTTATTGAGGGGCTGGAGGCGGTGATTCGGCGGGTGGAGGCGGAGGGGGTTTCGTACAAGGGCTGGGCCACGCCCGGGGCGACGGCGGATTCGGCGGCGCTGGACGTGGCGCGCACGACCTGTCGCCGGGGCGAGCGACGCGTCCATGCGCTGGGCGCCACCGACGGGGAGGCGGCCTCGGAACATGTCCGCGTCTTCCTCAACCGCCTGAGCGACCTCCTCTGGTTGCTGGCCCGATGGGTGGAAACGCACCACGAGGGTGCCGACAAGCAGGGTTAAGCCAAGGATGTTGGGTCCCACGACGTGGGCGGTGGGCATGCCGCGCTGCATGACGTCCAGGTTGTCGCCAACAACGCCCTCGCGACGCCAAGCACGGCCGCCGCCGGAAGCAGCCTTCCCCAGAAAAAGTGGCAGCGTCGTCCCGGCGCTGTCGGAAGCCCCACCTGAATGCATCATCCATATCCCCACTCACCCCAGATCCCCGCCCAACGGCCGTTTCTAGGATGATTCCCTTTGAGCTTCATCGGGGCGTCGAAGCGTTCTCCTCGCCATTCCGAAACACCCGTTCCCGGTGCCAGAGCAGGTAGCTGCGTTGGCCATGCAGCGGCCCCTGCACGGAAAGCGCATCCATCAGCCCCATCGTTCGTCGAGCCGTGCTGTCCAAAGCCGGAGACACGACCACGTCCCCGGCGTCACCCACGGTGATGAAACCCAAATCGAAGGCGGCGTCGAGGTGCGGGGCCAGGAGCAGTCCGTTGTAAACGTCCAGACGTTCGGCGTCGGTTTCGCAGGCGGCCCAAGGCTTGATGTGGCTGGCGCGGAGGAGTTCGGGGACGGCCAACCCGGTGATGGCACAACGGCCTTCCCAGTAGTCCAGCAGGCCTTGCCGGAAAATGTCCTGCCTCACCCGCTGGATGACGAGGCGTTCGGCCTCGGTGGTTCGTGGCAGCGTGGCTGTACGGGCGACAAAGACGTGCAGCAGCTCGTCTGGAAGCGTCTTGCTGAGCTGGTAGGCCCGGCGGATCAGGTGGTGGAGCGTCGGGATGTCCGGGACGACCCGGCCTGCCGAGGCTCCCGTGGGAAGGGCTTCTCCAAAGGGCTCGCCCAGCGTTTCCAGGGCCACCGCGACCTGGTGCTGGGAAAGCGCGATGGCGAAGTCCCCGCCCGAGGTCACCCCCAGCCAGATAGACAAGGGGCATTGGGTGCTGGCAAAGGCCAGCCACTCGCCAACCGGAGGAAGTTCCCGGTCAAAGCCGTTGTCCACCGCCGCCTTTTCGAGACGGGAGGCGATGGCCGTTGGAAGGAAGGCTGCCATGGATTGAAATGCGCCCCGGGCTCAGTTCCGGCGGGAACGCCTCAGGTTGGGTCGGGTCTGGACGGCAATTGCTTGATGACGGCTTGAAGCTGTTGGTCCAACGCGGCCTCGGCTGCGACTTCGGCCTCGGAACGTCGTCGGTCCTCAAACCTGGCATACTCGCCCTCGGCGATGCGGTCTGCCTGCTCACGGCTGACACGCCCGAGGCCAGGCAGCACCCCGCGCTCATTGAATCGGAGGAACTCGTCGAGCTTTTGCCGCCAGTCCTCCAGGAAAACCTGTTTGCGTCGGCGCGCCTGATCCTCGGCGTAGTCCAGGAACATGACGACGATGCGGTTCAATTCCGCGATCTCCGTCTCGTTCAGGTAGTTCTTGGCGACGGTGACGTCGCCCTTGCGGACCATGGCTCCCTTCCAGGCCGTCCATCCCATGTTCGGCTTCGTGGCGTCCGCCCGTTCGGCGATCAGCTCTGGAGCGGTTTGGCGGGTGACGGCGAAGTGCAGTTTGTTCTGCACCGTCTGGAAGAACTCCTGCGCCTCTGCGGCCGTGGAATCGTAGTCCGCCGCCAGCGCGAGGATGTTCCGCACTTGGAGGTAAACCCGCGCCTCGCTGGCCCGGATGTCCCGGATCCGCTCCAGCAGCTCGTCGAAGTAATCCGGGACACCGGGACCCGGCGGATTCTTCAACCGCTCGTCGTCCATCGTGAAGCCCTTGCGGAGGTATTCCTCTAGCCTGGCGGTGGCCCATTGGCGGAATTGCGTTCCCCGATGCGAACGGACCCGGAAACCCACCGCCAACACGGCCTCCAGCCGGTAGTGCCTGACGGCGTAGGACTTGCCGTCCGCGGCAGTGGTTAAATGGGACTTAACAACTGCTTCCTCCCTCAGTTCACCCTCGGCGAAGATGTTCTTCAGGTGGATCGAGATGTTCGCCTTGGACGTCTGGTAGAGTTCGCCCATGGCCGCTTGGGAGAGCCAGAGGGTCTGCTCCTCAAAACGGCACTGGACGCGTGTCTGGCCGTCCTCTGCCTGGTACAGGAGCAACTCGCCCCCGGGGGGAACGGGGCGCTTTGTGGAAGGTTTCTTGGGCATTGGGTTGGTGAGCGGTGAGCGAGGGGTCAGGCTTCCTGGGTGAGTTGCGCGTAGAGTTCGTGGAGCTTGCGTTGCAGCACCGCCTTGGACGGCAGCGCCGTCTGGTATTCCGCCACCAAGGTGGGCGAGAGGCTTCGGCTCAACGCGTATTCCACCACCTCGTGATCCTTGGTGGCACAAAGCAGCACGCCGATGGACGGTCGTTCGTGGGGCTTGCGAATGTCACGGTCCAACGCTTCGAGGTAGAATTCCATTTTGCCCAGGTGCTCAGGCTGAAATTCGTCAATCTTGAGGTCGAACGCGACGAGGCACTGAAGCTGGCGGTGGTAGAACAACAAATCCAAACGGAAATCCTTGCCGCCGACCTGCAGGAGGTATTGCTCGCCGATGAACGCAAAGTCGCGCCCCAGTTCGATCAGGAACTGCTTCAGGTTCGCGACCAAGGCACGCTGCAAATCGGCCTCGGAATGCACTTCCGGCAGGTCCAGGAAATCAAGCAGATAGACATCCTTGAACACCATCCCGGCGTCCGGGTGCATTTCTCGCACCCGTGGCGCGAGTTTTGGGGGAGAGAGAATAGCGCGTTCGAACAGGCCACCGCGAAGCTGGCGCTCC
>JBJSZF010000413.1:0-8324 GCA_046090125.1 Verrucomicrobiota bacterium | reverse complement strand
GTTGGGGACGGGGTTGGGCTTGGCCGTCCACGTCGGGTTGCCGTGGGTGGCGCAGCTGATGTCGTGGGCGCGGTGGTTCGGATTGGCGTGCGCCGTGTCTTGGTTGTCGCCGGTGTACGAGATCCGGCCATGGGACCTGGGCGGCGGCTGGCGCCCGGCCGCGGATGCTTGGGTGGGCCTGGTGGCAAGCCATGCCTTGGGCTGGGCGTTCATCCTGTGGGCGCGGGCCAACCTAGGAAGAAGCGGTAGCCCTGCCCGGCAAGGGACGAGTGGCACGCGTCGGCCCCGGGCATCGCGTGGGAAGGCGACGTGGACGGGGGAGCAACGGGTGGCGGCCGTGGCGGGCGCGACGGGTTGGATGCGTTGGCTGGGGCCGCTGGTGGCCTGGGGTGCGGTGGCAGGGTTGGCGTTGGTGGAGATGTTCGGCCAGTGGGCGACGGGCGGCTCGTTGATTCGGCCCCGTGACGCCCTTGGGTTCCTCTTGTGCGTGGTGGCCGGGGCGTCGCTGTGGCAGCGGGTGTTGTATGGCTGGGAGGTCACGCGTTTCTTCCATGAGGGGCGGACGTCGGGATTGCTGGAGCTGTTGATGACCACGCCGGTTGGCGGCGACGAGTTCATGGCGCGGTTCTGGCGGGAGGCGATGTCGGGTTGGATGGGGCCGTTGATGGCGATCCACGGCGCGGGGTTCGTGGGAGGCGCCGGGCTGGGGATGGCGTCGGGCCGGGACCAAGGTTCGGGGTTCTTTGTGGTACTGATCGTGAACGTGCTGGCGGACGTGTCGCAGTTGTCGGGACTGGTGCATGCGGGGGCGTGGATTGGGCTGACGACGCGTTCGATGACGGTGGCGCTGGCGCGGGTGCTGGTGGGGGTGGTGGCGGTGCCGACGGCGTTGATCGGGGTGTGTTGCGTTGGGTTGCCGGTGGGCCTGGTGCAGGGGTGGTATTTCCGCCACCGGATGCGGAACCCGGTGAACGACCTCGCGTCGGGCCTCGGGCCGCGTTGGACGCCGTTGGATGGCATCCTGCATCCGGTGGAGAGCCGGGAGGATGGGCGGGGGTAGCCCCGGTTCGGGCTGTGCTGGGCTCGACTCCGGGCTGAACCGCCCAAGGTGCCTTGCTACGGGTGTTCCACCCGCGTGACCACCCCGTGCACCGTGCCGTGGGCAAGGCGCGTGGCCAGACGTTGGCCGGCCTGCAAGGTGGCCGCGTCGCGCACCACCTCGCCCGTGTCGGCATTCGTCGTGATGGAATACCCGCGGTCGAGCACGGACTGCGGCGACAGCAGGCGAAGCCGTTCGGAAAGCCCCGCGACAGCGTCGGTCTTGCGCCGGCTGCCTTGGGCGGCCGCCAGCGTCAGCCGCCTCCGAAGGTCCTCCAGGCGCAGTCGTTCGCGCATGATACGTTCCATGGGACGCGAGCCCGCGAGGCGGCGCGCGGCGGACTCCATCCGCTGGCCTGCCTCCCGCCGTGCGCGCTGCGTGGCCCTTCGCATCGATTCGAGGACGTCGTCCAGCCGTTGTCCCTGGGCCTCCAGCAGGCGGCGGGGATGGAGCCGCGCCAGCCGGCGTTCGAGGGCGCTCGCCGCGTCCGAGCGCGCCTCCCATTCCTGCCACGCCAGCCTGGGCATCCGCTCGGCCATGTCGGCCACCTGCGCGGCGGCGGCGACGTAGCCGGCCGTCAGCAGCTCGGCCGCCGCGCTGGGCGTGGCCGCCCGCAGGTCCGCGACGAAGTCCGAGATGGTGAAGTCGATCTCGTGCCCGACGGCGGACACCACGGGGGCGTGGGATGCGGCGATGGCGCGGGCGAGGGCCTCGTCGTTGAACGCCCAGAGGTCCTCCAGACTGCCGCCGCCACGCGTCACGAGGATCACATCAACGGCTGCACTCGTTTCGCGCCAGCGGTTGAGAAGCTCGATGCCGGCCGCGACCTCGCGCGCCGCGCCGGCCCCCTGCACGCGGGCCGAGACCAGCCACAGGTCCATCCCGCAATAACGCCGCCCGATGACGTGCAACACGTCGCGGAGGGCCGCGCCGGCCAGCGACGTCACGATCCCCACGCCCCGCGGGTAGGCCGGGATGGGACGCTTGCGGGCGGCATCGAACAACCCTTCCGCCGCCAGCCGCTTCTTCAGCTCGTCGAAGGCCGCCTGCAACGCGCCCACGCCCTCGGCCTCCACGGCCGACACGCGCATTTGGTACTGGCCGCGCGCCTCGTACACCGTCAGGGCTCCCTCCAGCACCACGCTGGCTCCATCCCGCAATGCACCGCGCCCCGCCGACGCCTGCCCCCGGAACAACACGCAGTTCAACGCCGCGCCCGCGTCCTTCAGGACGAAGTACGCATGGCCAGAGGGTTGCAGCCGGTAGTTGGAGACCTCGCCCCGCACGCGCACCGACGCGAACCCGCCCTCGACGGCGTCCTTCACACGCGCCGTCAGCTCGGTGACCGTCGCGGCCGGGCGACCCGTGCGGGACGGCCCGAAGAGGTCCCCCCCGAGGTCCCATTGGGATGTCGCCTTGCGCGGCATGGCGATGGCGGGCGCGGGTCAGCGCGCGACCTCGTAGGCGAACCCCTTGAGGTACTCCGTCTCCGGCACGGCCGGGAGCACGGGATGGTCCGGCGACTGCCCGAAGGCGGCGACGCGCCGCAGGACCCTGCGCACGTCGAAGGCGGCGGCCTGCACGACGTCCTCGAACAACCGCCCGTCCACGTGGTGCGAGCAACAGAACGTGGCGAGAACCCCGCCGGGCCGCAGCAGCTTCAACGCCCGCAGGTGGATTTCCTTGTAGCCGCGCAACGCGTCGGGGACGGCCGCCCGGCTGCGCGTGAACGACGGCGGGTCCAGGATGATGAGGTCGAACCGCGGCACGACCCGCTCGTTCTTCGCCACGAGCGTCTGCGCCTTCAGCCAGTCAAACACGTTCCCCGTCTCGAAGCGCGTGCGCTCGGCCAATCCATTCGCCGCCGCGTTGGCCGTCGCCGCCGCCACGGCCTCGGCCGACTGGTCGATGCCCAGCACCGAACGCGCCCCGGCGCGGGCCGCGTGCAGGCTGAACCCGCCAAGGAAGCTGAAGCAGTCGAGCACGTCGGCGTCCTTGGCCCAGCGCGCGACCGCCTCGTAGTTCCCCTGTTGGTCGAGGTAGAGCCCGGTCTTGTGGCCGCCACCCTCGGGCAGCCGAAACTCCAGGCCGTTCAACCGAGCCCGCAGCGGCCCGGGATCCTGCCCGGCCAGCAACCCGGCGCTGTCCTCCAGCCCCTCGAAGCGGCGCGACGCCATGTCGTTTCGCTCCAGGATGGCCCGCGGCGACAACAGCTCCTGCAACACGGACGCGATCTGCTTCTTGCGTTGGTCCATGCCCAGCGCCGACGTCTGTAACACCACGACGTCCTCGTAGAGGTCCGCAATCACGCCCGACAACTGGTCGCCCTCGGAGTTGACGATGCGGAACGAGGTGGCCCCCGGCAGGTACCGTCGCCGGAGCGCCAGCGCCTCCCGGATGCGCCCTAGGAAAAAGCCGCGGTCGATCTCCTCGCGCTCGGCGGACAGAACGCGCACGCGGATGCGGGATGCGCCATTGAACAGGCCGACGCCGAGGAACCGCTGGCGATGGTCCTTGAGCTGCACGACGTCGCCGTTGCCCGGCGGATGCGTCACGCGGAGGACGGACCCCTCGTACACCCACGGATGTCCCGCGAGGATGCGGTCGGCCTCGCCCGGCTTGAGATAGACTGTCGGCAATTGTTCCATGATTGGCTTCCTGCTCGTCGCGATGAGCGTAGCCCGCACGTGGCCCGCGAGGCACGGCATTTCACGGACGGCAGCGGCGGGGCCCGGTGCATCACGACCCCGCGCTGGGAGCGCGGCCGTCCCCGGCCGCCCCTCATGGAGCCTACGGCGAGACCGGCCCCATCCCCGCTTCCCGCACCGTTGTCCGCAAGCGCCTTCAGGATGCACGCGCGGCCGAAGGGACGGTCAGCGTGCCTGGGCGAGGAGCTGCCGACGGCGCCACCATTGGTTGGCTTGGTCGAGCAATACGGCCGCCACCACGACCATCCCGATGATGATCTGCGAGTAGTTTTGGTCGATGCCGACGATGACGATGCCGCTGGTGATCATCTGGATTACCAAGGCCCCTAGGGCGGCCCCGAGGGCCGAGCCACGCCCTCCGGACAAGGATGCGCCGCCCACGACGGCGGAGGCGATCACGTTGAGTTCATACCCCTGGCCGTCGTTGGAGGACGCGGCACCGTAGTAGCCGAGCTGCACCATGGCGGCGATGGCGGCCGCAAGGCCCGATGCCATGAACACCAAAATCTTCACGCGTCCGGTGCGGATGCCGCTGAAGCGGCTGGCGACCTCGTTGCCGCCGACGGCGTAGATGTGCCGGCCCGGCACCGTTCGCGCGAGGAAGACGGCGGCCACGGCCGTGACCACGACGGTGACAATCAATGGGGTGAGGGTGAGCCCTCCGAACGCTTGCCATCCGACGACTCGGCGGAGGGGCTCGGGGAAGGAACCGATGCTTTGACCTTGGGTGGCGACGAAGGCGATGCCGCGATAGATGGCCATGGTGCCCAGTGTGATGATGAAAGGGTGGACGCCCAAGCCGGAGACCATCGCTCCGTTGAGGGCTCCGCAGGCAAGGCCCACGCCCATGCAGGCCGCCACGGCGACCCATGTGCCCATCGCGTCCATGCCCCCCCCGGCGGCGGGTCCGTCCGGCCCGTAGCGCCGCAGCAGCAACGCCGCCAGCACGCTGCACAGGGCGTAGATGGAGCCGACGGAAAGGTCGATCTGGCCCGCGACGATCACGAACGTCATCCCCACCGCCATGATGGCGAAAAACGAGGTGTCCTTCGCGAGTTGCGCCAGGTTTTGGCCGTTGAGGAACTTGTTCACCTTTTCCGTCGCAGGAACCTCCTCGCCCGCCGCGTTGACGGTGCGCGCCCGCTGGCGGGTGCCGTCGGGCAAGCTCTCGAACCGGGGCCGCTCGACCGAGCCGCCCGCGACGGACAGGAGGAAGCCCAGGACGAGCACCACGAGCAGCAGGCCGGCCTCGGCAAGGCTCGCGCGGGACCTGCGGTGGACGGCGACGTGCGGGGACGACATGGGCCGCAGGCTATCGGTTTGCCGTGCCGCGTGTCCAACGGCACGGCGGGGCAGGGCGGTGGAAGGGGGCGGGCGGTTGCCCGAGGGCGTTCCTGCGTTTGCCGCGCGCCCGGTGCTGGGGAAGGGTGCGGCCCATGGAGGCGGTGTTGTTCGACATCGATGGGACGTTGATCCGGACGGGGGGCGCCGGGGTCCGGGCGTTTGCCCGCGCGGCGGCCGAGGTGCATGGGCTGCCAGGGGGGACGGCCCACATGGTGTTTCATGGGCGAACGGACACGTCGTTGGTGCGCGAGTACCTGCGGCATCATGGGTTGGAGGAGACGGGGGCGGAGATGGGGCGGTTCCTGGACGCATACCTGGGGTTGCTGGACGGGATGCTGGCCGAGCACGCGGGGGAGACGTGCCCGGGGGTTTGGGAGTTCATCGAGGGCTGCCGCCGACTGGAGCGGCCGCCATTGCTGGGATTGTTGACGGGCAACGTCCGGCGGGGCGCGGAACTCAAGCTGCGGGCGCACGGGCTGTGGGAGGTGTTCGAGACCGGCGGGTACGGGGACGACCACGAGGACCGGGACGAGGTGGCGGCGGCGGCGTTGCGGCGCGTGGTGGAGCGCCGGGGGCGGCCCGTGCGGCCCGAGGACTTGTTGGTGGTGGGCGACACGCCCCGGGACATCCAGTGCGCCCGCGCCATCGGGGCCAAGGTCTTGGCAGTCGCGACGGGAGCCTTCGGGGTGGAGGAACTGGCCGCGCACGGGCCGGATTGGGTGGCGCGGGACTTGGCTGGATTCGCGCCGGGAACGGTGCGCGCATCGTGAAGCGACGACGATGTCGAGGCAGGAATTCGTTGGGCGACAGGCTTTTTGTTTGACCCTGCGACGGGCTTTCCTTTAACCACGGCCCACGCTCAGCCGGGTTGCCTTCAAACGCTGCGGCGCGTGACGTTTCGCGTCGCCGCCAGAAAGCGTCGTCATCGGGGGAACGGCTGGGAGCGAGCGCGTATGCTTAAGTCGAAGTCATTCCTCAGCATCGATTTCGGGGCGGGCAGCCTGAAGGTGGCCGAGTTCGAGCCCACCGAGGGCGGCGGCGTCCGGCTGCTGCGCTTCGGTGTGAAGCCGTTGGGCTTGGCGGGCGCGCAGGATGCCGCCCGGGAAAACATCATCAAGAAGGCGCTCGGCGAAGTGCTGGCGGAGGGCGGCTTCGGTTCCAAGCAAACCAACCTTTGCCCGCCCGGCTTCCAGATCTTCACCAAGTTCGCCAAGGTCCCGCAGGTGGACTCGGCCAAGGTCTCGCAGATCGTCGAGTACGAGGCCAAGCAACACTTCCCCTTCCCCGTGGCCGAGGCGTCGTGGGACTTCCACCTCGTGGGCACGTCCAGCGGCACGGAGCAGGAGGCGCTCCTGGCGGCCATCAAATCCGACGCCATCGAGAAGCTGTTCGCCTTGGGCGAGGCCAGCGGCCTGAAGATGGACGTGGTGGACGCCCCGATGGCCGCGCTGTGCAACGCCTTCCGCTTCAACTACGGCGACCAGGAAGGCTGCAACCTCCTCATCGACATCGGAGCCAAGAGCAGCAACGTCATCCTTCTCGAAGGCTCCCGGATTTACGCGCGGAACGTTCCCATCGGGTCCAACGCCATCACGCAGGAGTTTGCGGCCGAGTCCAAGGTGCCGCCGGCCGAGGCCGAGAAGATCAAGATCGCCGACGGCTTCGTGAGCTTGGGCGGCGCCTACGAGGAACCTGACAACCCGCGCATCGCCGCCGTGTCCAAGGTGGCCCGCAACGTGCTCACCCGCCTGCACTTGCAGGTGAATCAAACCGTCCAGTTTTATCGCACCCAACAGGCGGGTGGCGCGCCGGTCAGGGTGTTCCTGTCCGGCGGCGGCGCGATGCTTCCCTATTCTGCGGAATTCTTCGCGGAGAAGCTCAATTTGCCGGTCGATGTCTTCAATCCCTTCCGGAACAACGCCATCGAGATCGACCCCTCGGTGGACGTCGCCAGCCTGGAAAAGGTTGCCCAATCCTTTGGCGAGGTCGTGGGCCTTGCGTTGCGCAACGTCGCACAATGCCCGGTTGAGCTGAACCTGATGCCCCGCTCGGCCCGGGCACGCCAGGAGTTCAATGGCAAGAAGCCCTACCTCCTCGCCGCTGCCTACGCCCTCGTGGCCGGCGTCTTTGCTTACGGCTGGTTTAATGAACGCGTCGAGGCCGCCCGCCGCGCCGGCCTCGAAAAGATCGCGGAGCAACTCCAACCCCTGAGCCAAAAGGCGGAACGCCTCCAGCGCGAGGAAGCCGGACTCAAGCAGGCCCAGGATGAATCCGGCCAACTCATCGGCTGGCTCGAGGAGCGAACCTATTGGGCCGATGTCCTCGGCGAGTTCCGCCGCATCCTCCTTTCCGCCGAGGAAGCCCAACGTCAAAAGCTCAACTCTGCACCGGGCACCGTGGGCGTTTGGATCGACACGCTGATCACCACGGAGCCCACCCAACCCGCCGCCCAGCAGGCCCAGGAGGAAACAGCCTCCACGCCGTCCCTCAACAAGATGGACCCCGCGCTTCTCAAGCGGTATGGCCTGCTGCCGCGCACGGGGGCCGGAGGCGAGGGCGGTGGAGGCGAGGGCGGCGGTGATGCCGACGGCGGGGCCAAGAAGCCCAAGACGTCCAACTCCACCAACGAGATCGCCACCGTCTCCCTCACCTTCCGCGCCGTGAACCTTTCCAAGGTGAAGACCGGGGCGAACAACGAGCTGGTGTTCGAGGTTCAAAACCAACTCAAGGCCAGCCCCCTGTTTGACGCCGAAGGCACACGCTTCGACGGCAATCTTAACGAGGAGGAAGCCTCCTTCTCCTTCCCCATCAAGGTGAAGCTCAAGCGCCCCATCAAGCTCCTCTGATATGCCTTGGATCAAGCGCAACGTCCCCTTCGTCGTCGGCCTCGCCGTCGCCATCGTCCTCTTGGGCGCCGGCGTCTTCTACATGCTCGGCAAGGTCGGTGCCGCCAATGCCGCACGCGAGGAACTGGCCTCGGAGAACACCAAGCTCTCCGAGTTGGTGGATCGCAAGCCAGCCGCCCCCAACGATGACAACATCAAGGCGGCCGTCGCACACCAAACCCAGCTCAAAGATTTCAAGGGATCCCTCCGCCCCCTCTTCAAGGTCACCCCCCTCCCTGAAAACCTCGACGACGCCACCTTCAAGAACCTCCTCGACCGCACCATCGA
>JBJSZF010000412.1:0-7809 GCA_046090125.1 Verrucomicrobiota bacterium | reverse complement strand
GGCGGCAAGAAGAAGATCGCGTGGCTCGAGGTCTACGCCGGCGAGAAGGCGACGCGCATCTACGGCCCCGACGAGTGGCTCCCTACCGAGACCTTTGATGCGCTCAAGAAGTACCGCGTGTCGATCAAAGGCCCGATGACCACACCAGTGGGCGGCGGCATCCGCTCCCTCAACGTCGCGCTGCGCCAACTCCTCGACCTCTACGTGTGCCTCCGTCCCGTGCAGTACTTCCAGGGCGTTCCCAGCCCCGTGAAGCGGCCCGAGAAGGTGGACATGGTGATCTTCCGCGAGAACACCGAGGACATCTACGCCGGCATCGAGTACGCCGCCGGGACCCCCGAGGCCCAGAAGTTTCTCGACTTCCTCGCCGCCAACTTCCCCAAGGACTTCAACAAGATCCGCTTCGGCACCGAGCCCAAGGCCCGCGAGTTCTGGGACCGCGTCGGAGCCGCCGACATCAACGCCTCCGTGCAGGTCGGCATTGGCATCAAGCCCGTCTCCTACTCCGGCACCACCCGGCTCGTCCACTCGGCCATCGAGTACGCCCTGCGCAACGGCCGCAAGTCCGTCACCCTCGTGCACAAGGGCAACATCATGAAGTTCACCGAGGGCGCCTTCCGCGACTGGGGCTACGCCGTCGCCTCCCAATACTTCGGCGACAGGACCTACACGTGGGCCCAGTGGGAAAAGACCAAGAAGGACCAGGGCGAGGACGCCGCCAACGCCGAGCAAAAGGCCGCGCTCGCGTCCGGCAAGCTCCTCGTCAAGGACTCCATCGCCGACATCGCCCTCCAGCAGGTGCTCACCCGCCCCGAGGACTTCGACGTCATCGCCACCCTCAACCTCAATGGTGACTACCTCTCCGACGCCCTCGCCGCGCAGGTGGGCGGCATCGGGATCGCCCCGGGCGGCAACATCAACTACGTCACGGGCCACGCGATCTTCGAGGCCACCCACGGCACCGCCCCCAAGTACGCCAACAAGGACATGGTCAACCCCGGCTCCGTCGTCCTCTCCGGCGAGATGATGTTCCGTCACCTGGGCTGGACCGAGGCGGCCGACCTCATCCTCAAGGGGCTCAACGGCGCCATCGGTGGCCGCCGCGTCACCTACGACTTCGCGCGCCTCATGGAGGGAGCCACGCAGGTGAAGTGCTCCGAGTTCGGGGACGCCATCATCGCCCACATGTAACGACGGCATCGACGTCGCGGGGGCCCGTGAAGGCCCGGGCCCCCGAATGTCCCGATCCCGTTCCCCGCTTCCCGCTTCCCGCCCATGAACCCGTTCCTCGTCTCCCCCAAGGTCCTCCCCGTTCTCGACCCCGGCTTCCGCCCGGCCATCCTGGCCCGACGCGCCTTCGATGCCGCCGCCTCCGTTCCCGTGCGGCTCGCCTTGGAGCAACTGGACGGATCGACGTTCCACTTCGGGATTCGCATCCTGCCTGCCTCCGATCCCCGCGCGGCCGCGAATGCCTTCTTTGTGGAACGTCTCGTGACATGCCTGCTGTGGACGTACGGCGGGTGGCGCGTTTGGGTGGATGGGCCTGCCGAAATCGTCACCAACCTGGCCCGGCATTATCAGGACACGGCCGTCGGCCGGCACGACTCGGAGATCATCGGGCAGCGCATCTACGACCATCCCATCACGGTCGTCCACACCCGCGAGCTCCCGGCCGCCCGGGCGTCCACGGCGCCGCTGGGCCGCCATCTGGAGGGCTGCCGCATCGGGTTCGACCTGGGCGGGTCGGACCGCAAGGTCGCCGCGTTGCAGGATGGCAAGGTCTTGTTCTCGGAGGAGATTGTTTGGGATCCCTACTTCCAGAAGGACCCGGCCTACCACCACGACGGCATCATGGACTCGCTGCGGCGGGCGGCGGCGCACCTGCCGCGCGTGGACGCCATTGGCGGCAGCGCGGCCGGCGTGTACGTCAACAACCAGGTGAAGGTGGCGTCCTTGTTCCGGGGCGTCTCGCGCGAGGACTTTGACCGGCACGTGCGCAACCTGTTCCTCGAACTGCGCCGGGAGTGGAACGGCATTCCCTTCGAGGTGGTGAACGACGGCGAGGTCACGGCGCTGGCCGCCTCCATGTCCCTGGGCATCAACTCGGTCCTCGGGCTTTCCATGGGCACGAGCACGGCGGCGGGGTTTGTCACCGCCGACGGCAGCATCACCACGTGGCTCAACGAGCTGGCATTCTCGCCCGTGGACTACCGGCCCGACGGCCCGCAGGACGAGTGGAGCGGGGACGTGGGCTGTGGCGTCCAGTTCTTCAGCCAACAGGCCGTGGGCCGGTTGCTGGCGCCGGCCGGCATCGACGTCGATCCCAAGCTGCCCCTCCCGGAGAAGCTCAAGCACGTCCAGTCGCTCATGGCCCAGGGCGACGAGCGCGCCCTGCGCATCTACCAGACGATCGGCACCTGCCTGGGCTACGCCGTCGCGCACTGGGCCGACTTCTACGACCTGCGCCACCTCCTCATCCTCGGCCGCGTGACCACCGGCCAGGGCGGCGACGTGATCCTTGCCGAGGCGCGGCGCGCGCTGGACGTGGAGTTCCCGGAGTTGTCGGGGCGCGTGGCCTTCCACGTTCCCGACGAGAAGGAGAAGCGCCACGGCCAAGCCATCGCCGCCGCGAGCCTGCCCGCCATGGGGCGGGCCTGAGGGGGCGTGCGACCGCCGTCGCGGCGGCCTCACCCCTCCGTCGTCCGGGGCGACCCCAGCAAGCGAGGGGCGGGCTCGGCGAGGGGGATCCAAAACCGGATGGTGGTTCCCTGTCCCACCTGGCTGGAGACCTCGATGCGCCCGCCATGTGCGCGCACGATGCGCTGCACCACCAGCAGCCCGAGGCCCGTCCCCTTTTCCTTGGTCGTGTGGAACGGCTCGAACAATCGGCTGACCTGCTCCGCCGGGATGCCGCAGCCCGTGTCCGTCACGGCAACCCACACCGCATCGGGGCCCGCGCCGGACGACAACGTGAGCGTCCCGCCCGGGCCCATCGCCTGCATCGCGTTCTTCACCAGGTTCACGAGCACCTGCTTCACCTGCCCGGGATCAAAGCGCACCTCCGGCAACCCCTTGGCCAACGCGTCGCGCACCGTGATGCCGCGATTCTCCAACTCGGGCCTCAGCAGGTCCAACGTGGCCTGCGCCGCCTCGTTCAGGCTTCCCTCCCGCAGCCGCGGTGGCGTGGGCCGCAAGGCCTGGAGGAACTCCGTCACGATGTAGTCCAGCCGCCCAATCTCCCCCTGCGCCACGGCCAGGTATTTCTCCACGCGGTCCAGCACCTCCCCGAAGTCCGCCGTGTCCGGCGTGGCCCGAGGCCGTCGCCGGCCCGTGGCCGGTGCGGCGGCCAAACCCGAGAGCAGCCGCAGCTTGCGGGCGTCGCGCTCGATTAACTGGAGGTGGATGTGCAGCGCGTTGAGCGGGTTGCCAATCTCGTGCGCCACGCTGGCCGCCAGGAGCGTCAACGCGTGCACCCGCTCGCTCTCCACCGCCTCGTGCGTGCGCTGACGCGCCTCCGTGGCGTCGTGCAGGATCAACGCGAGGCCCGCGCCGCCGGTCGTCCCGCCATCCAACGGGGCCGTGTACAACCGCAGGTAGCGCGGCCTTGGAAACTGCACCTCGAACTCCGTCCGTCGCACCGCGGACGCCGCGTCGTCCCCGGGGGCGAGCAACCGCGACCATTCGAGGTCCGGCAGGTAGCGGCTGATGGGCTCGCCCTCGACGCCGTCCTCGGGAAGACCGAGGAGCCGGGACGCCTGGGCGTTGAAGTAGGCCACCTTCCCCGCCGCATCCACCACCACCACGCCCTCCTCGATCGCGTTGAACAACGTCTCGAGGAACGAGCGTTCCCGCGCCAGCCGCTGCACCACGGACTGGAGCCCCTCGGCCCCGATCCGGTCCATGCGCCCCAGCACCTTCTCCAGGAAGACCGAACGCCCCGCGCCCTTGCGTTTCACAGCCATTTCTTGCGCCGGAAGTAGATGAACGTCCCCGCCGTGCTCAGCGCCGTGAGGACCACCGCGTACAGGTAGCCCCAGCGCCAGTCCACCTCCGGCATGTTCTTGAAGTTCATGCCGTACCACGTCCCCACGATCATCAACGGCGTCGTCATGATCGTGATCATCGTCAGCACCTTGATGACCTCCCCCGTCCGGTTCGACGAGACGTTCAGGTACACCTGCAAGATGCCCGACAACGAGTCCGAGTACGCCTGCGCCCGCTCGCCGATGTGGAACAACCCGTCGTAGACGTCCCGGTAGTACGGCACCAGGTGGCCCCGGATCAGCTTGAACTCGCCCCGCGCGAACCGCGCCAGCACGTCCCGCTGCGGCCCGATGATCTGCCGCAGGTGCAGCACCTCCTTCTTCACCGCGATGATCTTTTGCAGGATGTTCGGGCTCGGGTTTTGCAGCACCTCCGTCTCGAGGTCCCCAATCTCCAGGCTCAGCTCCTCCAGCGCCGGGCGGTAGTTCTCCACCAGCGAGTCCAGCAGCGCATGCGCCACCCGGTCCGGGGCCCGCGCCACGTGCACCGTGCTCTTCAGGCACCGCTCCTCCACGATCTGCACGCTCCGCAACGGCACCGCATGGAACGTCACCAGGAAGTTCCGTCCCAGGAAGAAGTTCAGCTCGCTCGTCGCAAACGCCCCGTCCTTCCGGCTGTAGTCCACCGCGTGGATCACCATGAACAGGTACGGCGCAAAACGGTCGTCCTCCTTCGGCTCGTACACGTCCACCTTGGGCGACGGGCTCACGTGGATGCAGTCGTCCACCGACAACGGATGGAAGTGGAACACGCCCTCCAGGATGCGCCGGGCCTCGTCGGGCGTGGCGTCCTCCAGGTCCACCCACAGGAACAGGTTCGTGTCCGCCAGCAACGACGGCATCAGGAACATCTCGATGTCCCGGCTGTGCAACCGGCCCTGCGTGGTGAAGGCAAAGGAACGAATCATGCGCCCGTCCCGCCGACGCTAGGGCAAGCAGGCCCCGCCGTGGAAGCACTCCTTCCACCGATGACCCAACCGGCCACGTCCTCGGCGAGAGGCCGGCGGCGGACAACGGGCGGGACGAGGGACGGCGAGCGGGGAGCGGCGAGCGGGGGCGCGGCGGCCGCCGTCCTGCATTGCAGGCTTGGCGGCCGCCGACGCCCTCGGGCAGTCTCTCGGCCGATGTTCCACTGGATCTCCCATCGTCTTCGCCCCGCCCTCGGCGCGGCGTTCCTTGGCGGCCTTTCCTTTGTCGGGGCCGAGGCCGCCGTGCGTCTCCATCCCATCTTCACCGACCACGCCGTCTTGCAGCACGGCAAGCCCGTTCCGGTCTGGGGCTGGGCGGATCCCGGCGAGAAGGTCACGGTGCGCTTTGGCGGCCAGTCCGTCTCGGCGGAGGCCAACGCGCAAGGCAAGTGGATCGCCCACCTCAAGCCCTTGAAGGCCACAGCGGCCCCCCGCGCCCTGGAGGCGTCGGGCACCACCAGCGTGCGCATCGAGGACGTCGTCGTCGGCGAGGTGTGGGTCTGCTCCGGGCAATCCAACATGGAATGGCCCATGACCCTGAGCCGCGACCCGCAGGCGGACATCCAGGCCAGCACCAACCCCCTCCTGCGCCTCTACACCGTCCGCAAGGCGACCTCGCCCTTGCCGATCGACACCTTCGTGGACTCCAAGGGCCATGAGTGGTCCACCGCCGCGCCGGACGGCGTGAAGGGCTTTTCCGCCGTCGCCTACTACTTTGGGCGCGACCTCCAGAAGGCCCTCGGCGTCCCCGTGGGCCTCATCCACACCTCGTGGGGCGGCAGCCCCGCCGAGGCTTGGACGAGCGGCGAGACCCTCCGTTCCAACCCCACCTATTCCCGCGACATCCTCGACGGCTCCATCAACACCATGCGCAATCGCAAGGCGGCCCTCGCCAAGTGGGAGCAAGACCGCGACGCCGCCGTCGCGGCCGGCAAGAACCCGCCCGGCAAGCCCTTCGCCGGCTGGCTGCCCAGCGACCTCTACAACGCCATGATCGTGCCCCTCCTCCCCTATGGCATCTCGGGAGCCATCTGGTACCAGGGCGAGTCCAACGCCGGCCGCGCCTGGCAGTACCGCAGCCTCTTCGCGGACATGATCCGCGACTGGCGCCGCGGCTTCGCCCAGGGCGACTTCCCCTTCCTCGCCGTCCAGCTCGCCCCGTGGGACAAGAACCGCAAGCGCTCCATCGCGGACATCACCCGCGAGCCCGGCGAGAGCGACTGGGCCGAGCTGCGCGAGGCGCAGGTCCACGTCTCCAAGGTTCTCCCCAAGGTCGGCGTCGCCGTCATCACCGACGTGGGCGACAAGGACGACATCCACCCCAACCAAAAGCAGCCCGTCGGAGCCCGCCTCGCCCGCCTGGCCCTTCGCATCGCCCACGGCAAGGACGTCGCCGCCACGGGCCCCGTCGTTCATTCCCACCATGTCTCCAAGGGCGCCGTCGTCCTCAACTTCGACGCCGTTGGCTCCGGCCTTCGCTCCTCGGGCGGCGACCTCACCGGGTTCGCCATCGCCGGGGCCGACCGCACGTGGCACTGGGCCAAGGCCGAGGTCCGCGCCCGCAACCAGGTCGTCGTGTCCTCTCCCGCCGTCGCCCATCCCGTCGCCGTGCGCTTCGGTTGGTCCGACTTCCCCGTGGTCAACCTGACCGACAGCCACGGCCTCCCGGCCTCCCCGTTCCGTACGGACGACTGGCCGGCCACCACGAACAAGCGCTAGCGCGCCCGCCGGACGCTCCGAGGCCCAAGGGGCCGCCCTGCATCCTGGCCGCGGCCAGGGAAGGGCGGCCCGCTCGTTTTTTGGGGCCGGGGCAGGGGAGTCCGTGGTTGGGCTTCCCGCCAACCTGCGGCATCCTCCGGCCCATGAAGGAAGCGTACATCGCCGCCAAGGAACGCTGGGCTCGCAAGATGTCCGGCGAAGCCCGCCCCGCCGTGCGGTCCCAGGACCGACTCCCGCCCGGCCAACGGCAGGTCACGAACTTCCCCGTGCTCGACCTGGGCATCAAACCGGAGGTCCCGGCGGACCAATGGGAGCTCAAGGTCGGCGGCCTCGTGGAAAACCCCGTCGTCCTGCGCTGGGCCGACCTGATGGCCCTGCCGCAGTTCACCGACGTCAGCGACTTCCACTGCGTGACGACCTGGAGCCAGTTCGACATGTCCTGGACGGGCGTCAGCTTCCTCACGTTGGCCGACCTCGTCCGACCGAGGGCCGAGGCCACGCACGTGTTGTTCCGTTCCTACGACGGCTACACCACCAACAACCCGATGGAGGCCTGCATGGACGACGACGTCCTGCTGGCGCACTCCTGGCAAGGGAAGCCGTTGCCCAAGGAACACGGCGGGCCCGTCCGCGTCATCCTGCCCAAGCGCTACGCATGGAAGGGAGCCAAGTGGATCCGCGAGATCACCTTCATGGACCAAGACGTCCTCGGCTTCTGGGAAGTCCGCGGCTATTCCAACACGGCGGACCCCTGGACCGAGGACCGATTCTCATGACCACGACATCGTCCGCCACCCCCCGGTTCGAGGTGTTGTTCACCCCGGCCGACTTCCAGGCGCTTCCGCAACGCGACCTTTCGGGCTCCACCTGCGTGGTGCTCGACGTGCTCCGGGCCACGACCACCCTCCTCACGGCCCTCGCGGCGGGCGCAGAATCCATTGTCCCGGCCGCCAGCATCGCCGAGGCCCTCGCGGCGCACGCGGCCAACCCCGCCGCGCTTCTCGCCGGCGAGCGCGATGGCGTCCGCATCACCGCCGCCGTCTCCGGCGGGCCGGACTTCGACCTGGGCAACTCCCCGC
>JBJSZF010000411.1:0-2253 GCA_046090125.1 Verrucomicrobiota bacterium | reverse complement strand
CTCCAGCACCCCTGCTAGCTCCAGCCCTTCCGGCAACGTCGTGGGCAGGTCCTTCATGCTGTGCACGGCGAAGTCGATCGTTCCCCCGTGCAAGGCCTCCTCCAGCTCCCGCGTGAACCATCCCTTCGCGCCGGCTCCGCCTGCCCCGCCCGCCGCCAAGGCCGCCTCCGGCATCGCGTCGCCCGACGTCTGGATCACGCGCACCTCCACGACGCTGCCCCGCAGCGTCGCCCGCACCCGCCGCGCGAACTCCTCCGCCTGCGCGAGCGCCAGCGGCGACCCGCGCGTCCCCACGACCCAGCGGCGTCGTTCCAGCCGCGGTTCCACTTGGGTCACGTTGCGGACGTTGGATGGCATGGGCCGCGCGTGGTGCATGGCCATGGCTCAGCGCGTTCCCGGCGTTGGGGCGCCAAGGCCGGGCGCGCCCATCAACGCGGCCACGTGCGCCTCGACGATCTCCTCGCATCGCGCCGCCTCCCCGCGTCGCCGTTCCACCTGTGCCTCCACCACCGCCTGCAAGTCGTCCATGTCGAACAAGTGCACCCCGGGCAGCCGACGCACCTCCGGGTCGATGTCGCGCGGCACCGCAAGGTCCACGAGGAGCAGGGGCCGCGACGGGCGCGCCTCCAGCAACCGCCCGAGCCGCGCCACGCCCAGCACATGGTGCGGCGCGGCCGTCGTGCTGATGACCACGTCCACCGCGTCGAACTCGGCCTCCAGCGCGTCGAACCGGATGGCCCGGCCTCCTAGCTCCGCGGCCAACGCCTGGGCGCGCTCGAAGGAACGATTGGCCACGAGGATGCCCTGCGCCCCGCGCGACACCAACGCCCTTGCCGTGGCCTCGCCGGCCTCGCCCGCGCCGAGCACGAGCACGCGACGGCCTTCCAGCCCCTTGAAGATCCGCGCGGCCAACTCCACGGCGACCGAGGCCACCGATGTGTTCCCGCGTTGGATGCCCGTCTCGGTCCGGGCCTGCTTGGCGGCGGCGAACGCGCGTTGGAAGACGCGGTTGAGGACCGGGCCGGTCGTGCCGCACGTCCGCGCGGCCTCGTAGGCGCGCTTGAGCTGCCCCAGGATCTCCGTCTCGCCCAGCACCATCGACTCCAGCCCGGCCGCCACGCGGAACACGTGCGCCGCCGCCGCCTCGCCCTCCCGCACGCGCAGCAACGCCGCCTCGCCCGGCGACAACCCGCGCTCCCGCGCCACCCAGTCGCGCAGGCGGCCCGCCGCGTCGGCGTCGCCCGCCCCGAGCACCGCGTACACCTCCACCCGGTTGCACGTGGAGACCAGCACCCCTTCCCGCGCAAGGCCCGTTGCCAGCATCGCCTTGAGGAAGGCCTTGGCGGCGTCGCCCGCGCAGGCCAGCGCCTCGCGCACGGGCACGGGCGCGTCCCGGTGGCTCAGGCCGATGACCGCGAGCGACATGGTGACGTGGGGGGGCGGGGACCGAGGGGCGGGGTGCGGGGAGCGCTACAGCACGGCCTTGAGGGTGGCGGCGAGCTGGGCGCGGGACTTGTCCGTCAACGGGACCAACGGCAGCCGGACCTCCTCGGTGCAGACGCCTTGGAGGGCGAGGGCGGCCTTCACGGGGACGGGGTTGGTCTCGATGAAGAGGTCCTTGAACAAGGGGTACAACTGCGCGTGCAGCCGCTGGGCGGTGCGTAGGTCGCCGGCCGCGAACGCGCGCACCATCTTGCACACGGGCTTGGGGGCGACGTTGGTGGCGACGCTGACGACGCCCTGGGCGCCGACGGCCATGAAGGGGAGGGTGAGGGAGTCGTCGCCGCTGAGGATGGTGAAGCGGGGACCACAGGCGGCGCGGAGCTGGCTGACGCGGTCGGCGTTGCCGCCAGCCTCCTTGATGCCCACGACCGTCTTGAACTCGCGGGCGAGGCGCGCGCAGGTATCCACGCCGATCTCGACGCCGCAGCGGCCGGGGATGCTGTAGAGCAGGATGGGGAGGCGCGTGGCGCGGGCGACGGCCGCGAAGTGCTCATGCAGGCCGCCCTGGGTGGGCTTGTTGTAGTAGGGGGCCACCTGGAGCGTGGCGTCCGCGCCCACCTTTTCCGCCGCGCGCGTCAGCTCGATGGCCTCCGCCGTGGCGTTGGCGCCGGTGCCGGCCATCACCTTCACCCGGCCGCGCGCGAACTGCACCGCCAGCTCGATGACGCGGATGTGCTCGTCGTGGTCGAGCGTGGGCGACTCGCCGGTGGTGCCCACGGGCACGATGCCATCCACGCCGCCCTTGACCTG
>JBJSZF010000410.1:0-3111 GCA_046090125.1 Verrucomicrobiota bacterium | reverse complement strand
GCTGGGACCGCCGATCATGAGGATCGAGATCATCGCCCGGGCACGCGCCGGGTGATGCGTGGGCCGGATGCGGAGGTCGTGGGTGCGGGGCTCGAGTTCGGGCCGGACCGGTGCGGCAAGCAGGCCTTCCTTGTTGAGAAGCCACGCCAGCGCCGTGGAACCCAGCCCGAAAGCGCTGGCCCGCATGAAGTGACGGCGCGAACCACAACCGGTGAAATGCGATGAGGCGGGCATGTCAGTCGAGGTAGAGGAAGCGGTTGGAGCCCAAAAGCGCATGGCACAGGCTGGCCAAGGCGGCCTCGGATGGCGTGGGCGCAGACGGCGAGGAGGCGTCGCCGGATTTTCCGGCAGCCTTGGCGGGGCCAGCGGCAGCGTTGGCAACGTTGGCCGAGATCAAGGCGGCCTGGCGCGACGTGAAGGCCAAGGCCCCGTCCCGCTCCGCAGCCGTCGGGAGCTGCCCATACACGAGCCGCCACAGCCGTTCGATCCGCGCCACGGCATCGTCACCCAGCTCGCGGTGCAGGCGCCCGGCAAGGTCGCGGGCACGCTCAACGACGAACACGTCGTTGAGCATGGCCAGGGATTGGGTGGGAACGGTCGTCACGGCACGCGCCTCGCAGTTCGGGTTCACGACGGGTGCGTCGAAGGCCTCGAGCATGCCCAGCGGGGTTGAGCGCCGCACCTGGAGGTACACGCTGCGCCGGAACTCCGCCCCCTGTGCGCCGTCCACGCCCACGGCGTCCCCGTTGCCGTCGCGCTTTTGGCGGCCCGCCACGACACGGCCCTGGGGATCCACGGCAACCGGCCCGGGCGGGCCGAAGGGTTCCGGGTTGAGCCGCCCGGAGATCGCAAGCATCGCATCGCGAAGGCCCTCGGCATCCAGGCGCCGAAGCCGGGCGCGCCCAAGAAGGCGGTTGTCGGGATCGACGCGTTGGGCCTCGGGATGGACGGTGGATTGGCGATAGGCGGTGCTCGTGACCAGGAGGCGGTGGAAGTCCTTCAGCTTCCATCCCCCGGAACGCAGGGAATGGGCGAGCCAGTCGAGCAGCTCGGGATGGGTGGGGCGCTCGCCCAAGGCCCCGAAGTCGGACGGCGTGGGAACGATGCCGATGCCGAAGTGATGCATCCAAATCCGATTGGCGAGGACGCGGGCCGTGAGGGGATTGGCGGGATGCACGAGTCGTCGCGCGAACTCGGCGCGCCGACCCGTGGTCCGATGGGTGGCGTTGGTCGAGGGGATGGCGTCCGGCAAGCCTCCGAGACCCATCACCGCGAGCAGGCCCGGGGCCACCTTGTCGCGCGGTTGCTGGGGATCACCCCGATGGAACAAGGCCGTGGCGACGTTGCGGCCCGCCTCCTCCACCAGCGCATGGACCATGGGATCGGCGGGCTTCTTGGCGCGTTCGGCGGCGGCGCGGTTGCGGACTTCCTGGACCTTGTTGGCCCCGTCGCGGTCCACCTCGCCCAGGATGATGTGGTCCTGGAAGGTGGGGAACTCGCGGAGCAAGGCCTTGTGGGCGTCGGTTCGCTTGTCCGCAGGGGTCTTGCGCGCCGCCATCACGGACTCGCGCCGCGCCTCGGGAACGAGGAGGAGCTGCTTCTGCACGAACTGCTCGATCAGGCGGTCGTGGAGTTCCTGCGCTTCCTTGTCGATGCCCTGCGCCCTCGCCTCGATGTCGCCAGCGGTCTTTCGGTCCGATGCCGGCATCAACGAGACCAAGCGTTGCGCCGGGGCCTTCCATCGCTCGACATCGAACGCCGGCTCGAACACCGCCCGCAATCGGTAGTAGTCCGACTGCGGGATGGGGTCGTAGCGGTGGTCGTGGCATTGGGCGCATTGGACGGTGAGGCCGAGAAGGCTGGACGACACGACCTGGAGCGTGTCCGCGACCACTTGGTTGCGAGCCAGGACGGCGTCGGCCGGTCCGTCGCCCGTGGGATCCGGAGCCATGCGGAGGAAACCGGTGGCCACGATGCGGTCCAAGTCCGCCGGAGGAAGGTCGCCGCTCGGGGGTGGGGCCAACTCGTCGCCAGCCAGTTGCTCGGCGATGAAGACGTCGAGCGGCTTGTCCGCATTGAACGACCGAATGACGTAGTCCCGGTAACGCCACGCCCACGGCCGCTCCGAGTCCGCCTCGACGCCACCGTTTGAGTCCGCATACCCCGCGACGTCGAGCCAATGCCGTCCCCATCGCTCGCCATAGGCCGGCGATGCCAGCAACCGGTCCACGAGCCGCGCATAGGCGTCGTCCGTGGGCCGTGCCACGAAGGCCTCGACGTCCTCGGGCGATGGAGGAAGCCCGGTCAGGTCGAAGGTCACGCGGCGGACCAACGCGGCGGGCGATGCATCGGGGGCAAGGCCCAGGTTCTCGGCCTCCAACCGCGCGAGCACGAAGCGGTCGATGGGCGTCCGGACACGGGAAGCGTCTCGGACGGCAGGCACGGCTGGTGGGCGAATGGGTTGAAACGCCCAGAACGCGCGTTCCTCCTCCGTGATGACGAACCCGGGGACTACCTCAGGCTCGGGCCGGGCCGTGGGTGCGCCTTGCTGGATCCAACGTTCCAAGACCGACACCTGCTGGGGCGTCAACGGCTTGCCTTCCTTGGGCATCTCGCCGGTGCGCGCGAGGTGCAACAGGCGGCTCTCGCCGGGCTTGCCGGGCACGAGCGCTGGGCCCTCGTCGCCGGCCTTCAGCATGAGGCGACGCAGGCGCAGGTCGATGCCGCCCTTGGTCTTGCCGGACTCGCCGTGGCAATGGAAGCAGTGCGCCTTGAGGATCGGGCGCACGTCGCGCTCAAACGTCAGTCCGCCCGCGTCGGGAGGTGCACCGACCGCAGCCGTCGAGGCCGAGGACCCGACGACGGCGGCGAAGGCCCCGGCAAGGAGGACGGCGCGCGCGGTGGACATGCCGGCGAGGTTATCGAGTTCGCGCGCTGCTGACTACGGGGAGTTGCGGGGAGCGGGGAGCGGGGAGCGGGGAGCGGGGAGCGGGGAGCGGGGAGCGGGGAGCGAGGAGCGAGGGGCGAGGGGCGAGGGGCGGGCGATGGCCGCTGGGAGCGCGCCCGTCCTCGGGCGCAGCCTCGACGCCATCCTGACGGGCCTTCGTGCGG
>JBJSZF010000409.1:0-8674 GCA_046090125.1 Verrucomicrobiota bacterium | reverse complement strand
GGTGATCGCGTCGCAGGCGCTGATCACGGGGGTGTTTTCGCTGACGATGCAGGGCATCCAGTTGGGCTACATCCCGAGGCTGGTCGTGGAGCACACGTCCGAGCGCGAGCGCGGCCAGATTTACATGCCGCAGGTGAACCTGGCGCTGGCGGTGGCGTGCCTCGCGTTGGTGCTGGAGTTCCGAAGCACCACGAACTTGGCGGCGGCCTACGGGATTGGGGTGACGCTGACGATGGCCATCGACACGGTGTTGTTCTACTTCGCGGCACGGCGGCTGTGGGGTTGGTCTTGGTGGATGGGGGCCTTGGTCTGCGTCCCGGCGCTGGTCATCGAGCAGGCATTTTTTGGCGCGAACGCCCTCAAGATCACGCACGGCGGATGGGTGCCTTTGGTGGTGGGGGCGGGCTTGTTCACGTTGATGGTCACGTGGAAGCGCGGCCGCCAGTTGCTAGGGCAGAGGATGCGGTCGTCGGCCGTCCCGGCGGACAAGTTCATCGAGAGCGTCGAGCGGCGTCAGCCGCCGCGGGTGGAGGGCACGGCGGTGTACATGGCGGGGAACTCGGACGGGACGCCCTTGGCGTTGCTGCACAACCTGAAGCACAACAAGGTGCTGCACCGGCGGATCATCTTCCTGACGGTGGGCGTGGACGAGGACCCGCGGGTGCCGGACGAGGAGCGAGTCGAGATCGAGAAGCTGACGCTGGGCTTCTGGCGGGTGCGGGCGCGGTTTGGGTTCTTTGAGGAGCCGAACGTCCCGTTGGTGCTGGGCTTGTGCGAGAAGCAGGGGCTGGAGTTCAAGGAGACCGAGACCACGTTTTTCCTCAGCCGCGAGACGGTCCTGCCTTCCAAGAGGGGCGGCATGGCCTTGTGGCGCGAGCGGGTGTTTGCCCTGATGGCCCGAAACGCCCAGAGCGCCACCGCCTTCTTCCGCCTGCCCGCCAACCGGGTCGTGGAGCTGGGCATGCAGGTGGAAATCTGACGGGCCTTCCCGGGCCGAGCCTCCCCTTGACCCCGGCCGTCGCCGCCAAATCATTGTCCCCATGCCGATCTACGAGTTCGCGTGTCCGAAGTGCCGAAGGATCTTCAGCTTCCTGAGCAAGCGGGTGCGGCCCGAGCGCACCCCGAGCTGTCCCAAGTGCGGCGGACGCAACCTCCAGCGCGAGGTCAGCCGGTTTGCCCTCCTGAAGGGCGCACCGGAGCCCGCCCCTGCCGCAGCCGCCACGGAAGCCGGGCAAGATGGCCCGCCCATGCCCGACCTCGACGACCCGCGCATGGAGCAGGTCATGGGCGAGCTGGAGCGGGACATGGAGCACCTGGACGAGAACAACCCGCGGCACATGGCCCACATGCTTCGCAAGATGCAGCAGGCCTTGCCGCCGGGCTCCATGCCCAAGGACATGGACGTTGCCATCCGCCGTCTCGAGCAGGGGGAGGACCCTGAGAAGATCGAGGAGGACATGGGCGATGCCCTGTCCGGCCTGCTGGGGGAAGAGCCCGGGGACGAGGCCGGTAGCCGGGGAGGAGCCGGAAGCTTCTCGAAGGATCCCGGCTTGTACGACTATTGATTGACGGGGCACTCGGGACACCCTCGGCCGGACGGAGTTCCCCCTACTTCTTGTCCTGGTTGGCGACGAGGTCGGCGGGCGACGGGTTGGAGTCCACGCCGGCGGCGGGCACCTCCAAGTGGGCGATCCACAACACGGCGTTGAGGAGCACGCGGCGTTGGTTGGGGTCCGACCAGTTCTTGTGGGTGTGGCCGCCGGTGAAGCCGAACCCGCGCCCGCCGTTGTCGCGCTCGTGGACCCACATCATGGTCTCGCGCCGGCCCTTGGCGGCCTGAATGTGCTCGTAGGGGCCTTGCGGATAGACGTAGGGGCCGTTGCGGACCTTGTCCGAGGGGGTGGCGACGAGGATGGGAGTGACGCCCTTCTCGCCGGGCACCCAGCGCATGTTGAAGTACCACTCGTCATGGGTGGCGAACGGCTGGACGCCGCGCGTGACGGGGTGCTGGGGAATCTCGTTGAACTCGGGCTTCCACATCGGGTTCACGCTGAAGAGGTGCTCGTAGTAGCCGCCCACCCACCGGTGCATGGCGTCGCCGGGGTCGCCCTTCGGAACTTCCACCCCGAAGTGGACGAAGCCGAGGCCCACGCCCTTCTTGGCGAGGGCATCGAACCACTTCGTGCGTTGCCCCTGGATGGCGGGATGCCCGCCGCCGCCGTCGGCGTAGATGACCACGGCGTCCACGTTCTCGAAGGGGGCGGGATCGTCCACGGCGAGGTCGCCCACGACGCGCGTGGGCCAGCCATTGGACGCGACGCGCACCTGGACGCCAGGGAGCTGGGAGAGGCACTTCTCGAAGAGCAACATGCCAGCCCGGAACTCATGCATGCCGGGCGGGTGACTGGGCCGGCCGGCGACCAAGAGCACCCTCTTGTCCGCCGCCAACGCGCCAGCCGCCATGGCGATTGCCACGCCCGCTCCCAGCCCATGTCTCTTGGAAATCATGGACGGAGTATTTCCTCGAATGCCTCCCGCCGGAAAACAAAAAGGGCACGACGCTGCCCATTGGGTTTGGGTTGGCCTCCCTGCCGGATGGACCTTCGACCAAGGGGACAACGGCCGATCCGTGTCGCCGCGGGCGCATGGCGGAAGACATGTCCCGCGTCGGCAAGGGGCAGTCGGTGCGCCATGCACATCATGGGACGATTCCAGGAGGACGGCGACGTCTTTCGAGTTGGCCCATGGGTGGCTCCGTCCTCGTCCTGGCCGGCATACCTGGCATCCTCCTGTTGCGGTTTTATAAGCGCACCTAGGCGGATGCGCGAAGGGTTTCAGCAATCTCGGCCGTCCGGGACGTCGGCACCCCCAGCCGTCGCGCGTTCCGTGGCGGGCGCAGGCCCTCCGAGAAGTGGACGAGGGGCATGACGCCGAGGCCCTGCTGTGGCTGGCCGCGGAGGCGCGGCACGCACTGCCGGGGGACGAACGCGCGGTGGGCTTGCTGTTGGGAGGGGCTATGGGGGGCATCGGTCCCGGATGCAATCGTCGACTGCGGCCCTGGCTGGTTCTTGGCGTCGTTCCGTCCCGACGGACGTCGGGTGTCCATCGTGGATCACGAGGATCGCATTCGCATCCCAGACGCCGTGACCGAATCACCAGTCACCCGCCGCCTGACCGCCGGGGGCACCGTCCGCTGGCCTGGGTTTGGAGCCGGTTTCACCCGGGTCACGGCGCTAGATCCCGGTCGGATCCAAGCTTGGTCTGTGACTCCCTACACGGGTGAGCTGAGCCCGCAGCGTGATTGGGCCATGCTGCTCACCGGCCGGAAGATCGATGCTCGGGGCACCGTGGCCTTGCTCTCGCCATCCGAATGGACGGCTTTCGCACGGATCGTACGATCGCCCTGAATTCAGGATCTTCGAAGGTCGAGATGGGTTGCTTGGGGTGCGTCGCCCTCGGGAATCCGAGGCCCGCCTCGGCCGATGGACTCGAACGGGAAACGCCCTGTCCTTAATTCTCGAACACCAACGGGGCGGCCGACGCGGTGCTCCCTCCAAGTCCCGAAGAAGCGCTGAAACGATTGGCTCAAGCCTCGATGCCGGGGTTGGGGCACACGTTGAGTGCCCATGGGATTGGGGGCGCGGGAACGTTGGACATCACCCCGGACGGGCATGAGGCCTCCCCTTGGCGGCGGCGAGCCCCGGGACGAAGGCTTCGGGTGCCCAGCGTCTCGAGGTCGTCCCTCTTGAGGATGGCCCGGGGGCACCTATCGAAAGCGACGAGGAGCCCTTTTTCCCCGGAGGCTCAGGCCCATGACGCCGGGAACCCCCAGCACCTGCGAACGCCCCGCCGATTGAAGACGGCCTTCCGCACCTTGTTCCCTCGACCCGTGCAACGCGGATGATCCGACCCTTGCCCTCGCATGGGCTCCATCCATCCCTTCTGGAGGCATGGCGCAACGGCGCGATGGGGAGATTGAATGCGGGCTGGACGGAGGGACAGGCGGATGGGCATCCTTTCCGGGTTCGCCATCGAGAGGTGGCGGGCTTGAGAACCAACAGCGGCCTCGTCGGCTTCGGCCGACGGGGTCGTTTTGCTTGGGCGAGATGGTTCGAGGTGGCGATGGTGCGGCGGGCAAAAGGGTTGGGAACGGTCGCGCGGACGGGGCAGGGTGCGTGCATGGAAGCGGCGGGTGTTGGTGCGCTGGGGTTTGAGCGCGCGCGCGAGGCGGAGGTGCTGGGGCGGTTAGCGTCGCGGGGCGTGTATGTGGGCACGTCGTCCTGGAAGTACCCGGGCTGGATCGGGCCGTTGTACACGGCGTCGCGATACCAGTTCCGGGGCAAGCACAGCGAGGCGCGGTTCGAGCGGACGTGCCTGCCGGAGTATGCGTCGGTGTTCCGGACGGTGTGCGTGGATGCGGCGTACTATGCGTTCCCCACGGAGCCGTGGCTGGCGGGGTTGATGTCGGATGTCCCCGAGGGCTTCCGCTTCTCGTTCAAGGTGACGGACGAGATCACGATCCGGCGCTTCCCAAGGCTGGCACGGTTCGGCCCGCGCAAGGGGACGGACAACGTGAACTTCCTCAACGCCGCGTTGTTCCAGGACGTATTCCTGGCGCGGCTGGAGCCGCATCGGGCGAAGGCCGGGATGTTGATCTTCGAGTTCTCGCACTTTCACCCGGGCGAGTATGCGCGGGGGCGCGACTTCGTGGCGGACATGGACCGGTTCCTGGGGGCGTTGCCGTCGGGATGGGACTATGGGGTGGAGATTCGCAACCGGACGTTCCTGCACCCGGAGTACTTCGACATGCTGGCGCGGCACCGGGTGGCGCATGTGTACACGTCGTGGGAGGCGATGCCGCCGATCGACGAGCAGTGGCTGGCCCCGGGAAGCCGGACGAACCCGGACCTTCTGGGGGCGCGGTTCCTGTTGAGGTCGGGGCGGCGCTACGAGGAGGCGGTGCACGCGTTCGCGCCCTACGACCGCGTGCAGGACCCCAACCCGGCGGCGCGAAACGTGGCGTTGGAGATGATCTTGTCGTGCCTGCGGGCGACGCGCCCGGGCCGGGCTTACCTGTACGTGAACAATCGTTTCGAGGGCTCGGCGTTGGGGACGATTGCGGCCGTCCTGCGTCTTCTCGAACAGGCGTCGGCCCACGTGCATCCACCCTTGTGACATGAAGCGAGGATGGCGGGAACGGGCGTGGGCGGCAGCGCGCGCATGGGTAGCGTGCGGGGTTGCGTGGGTGGCTTCGGAGCGGGGGCTTGCGGCACCCCGGGTGATCCACGTGCATCCGAAGGGGATGGATGGCGGGAGCGGCGAACATGCGAGCCCGGGGATGTTTCGGGGCAAGGGGCCCTTGGCGACGTTGGAGGCGGCGGTGACGCGGGCGCGCGCGATCCATTCCAACGCGCCGTCGGACCTGGTGGTGATCCGGTTGGCCCCTGGCCGTCATGCGCTGCGCGGGACGCTGCGGCTGGGGCCGGACGACTCCAACACGCTGTTCGAGGGCTCGGCGGGGCCGCGTCCGTCCGTGGTCAGCGGCGGGGTGGATGTCTTGGGTTGGATGCGCGTGCCGGGCCCTTTGGGCGTGTGGGAGGCGCGGATGCCGGAGGTGGCGTCGGGGCATCTGCGGGTGGAGCACCTGTACCTGGACGGCCGACGTCTGGTCCGGGCGCGGACGCCGAACGAGGAGCATTTCCATGCGGCGGGGCCGTTGTCGAAGGGCGCGCCGGTGGAGTTGTCGTTCAAGGCAGGAGACGTGTTGACGGCGTGGACGAACGACCCTGGCGCGCGCGTGGTGATGTGGATGAAGTGGACGGACTTGCACCTCCCGTTGCGCGGGATGGACGGGGAACGGCGCGTGGCAACGCTGGCCCAGGGGCCGCGGCCGTACTGGATGGACGAGCCGGACGCGCGGTATTGGGTGGAGACGGGCGTGGCGTTGGACGCGCCGGGGGAATGGCACGTGGATGCCCGCACGGGCTTGGTTCGCATGGTGCCGCCCGTGGGGGTGGATCCATCGCGGGCACGGGTGGTGGCGGCGGCGATGGAGCAGTTGGTGGTCATTGAGGGAACGCCGACGCGCGCGGCGCGGAACATTGGATGGCAGCGGGTGGTCTTCGCGGAGGCGGCGCCCGTGATGCCGGAGGACGGCTGGATGTCGCCGCAGGCGGCGGTGAACATTGCCGGGACGGTGGCGGCGCGCCATGCGGTGGATTGCTGGGTGGAGCACTGCGAGTTCGTGGAGCTGGGCGGGTACGGGCTGGAGCTGGGGCGGGGTTGCCAGCATTGGAAGGTGGTGGCGAACCGATTTGTGGGGCTGGGCGCGGGCGGGTTGAGGATCGGCGAGCCCGGCGACCGCGAGCCGTCGGTGGCGGACGCGAACCATTCGCACGTGGTGTCGGACAACGAGCTGCGCGGGCTGGGGCGGGTGTTCGCGCCGGGCGTGGGGATCCTGGTGATGCAGAGCGGCACGAACCGGATCGTGCACAACCACATCGCGGACCTCTTCTACACCGGGATTTCGGTGGGATGGACGTGGGGCTACGAGGCGAGCCCGTGCCGTGCGAACGAGGTGGCATGGAACCTGGTGGAGAACTTGGGCCAGCGGCGCCTCAGCGACATGGGCGGTATCTACACGCTGGGGCCGCAGCCGGGAACGCGCATCCACCACAACCTGTTCCGGGACATCGACAGCTATCGCTATGGCGGCTGGGGACTGTACACGGACGAGGGCAGCACGGGGATCGTGCTGGAGAACAACGTGGTGACGCGGTGCAAGGACGCCGGGTTCCACCAGCATTACGGGCGCGACAACCTGGTTCGGAACAACCTGCTCGCGTACAACCGGAACCACCAGTTGATGCGGTCGCGGGACGAGGCGCACTCGTCGTTCACGTTCACGCACAACGTGGTTGTGCACGACGAGGGAACGTTGATGGGGAGCAACTGGAAGGGCGGCCCGGGCCACTTCATCATCAACCACAACCTCTATTGGGACCCGCGCCGCGGCACGAACGCCATGGCCTATCACTTCACCGACATCCACCTGCCCGAATGGCGGGCTGCCGGGCATGATCGCGACTCGCGATTCGCAGACCCCTTGCTGCGCGACCGGGAACATCCGGAACGCGGGCTGCGGCCCGGGTCGCCCGCGCACGAGCTTGGGTTTCGTGACATCGACCTGCGCGGGTTGGGGCCGCGCGTGGCCTTGGGCACGCGGGGTCGGGGCGTGCCGGCCGACGTGGAGTCGCGACCGGCCGCGCGGTAGTGGGCGGGAGCGACCGGCGGCGGGTCGTCAGGATCGCTGCTTGCGCGAGCCGCCGGAGGATCGGCCTCCGCGGTCCATGCTGAGGATCCCCCACAGGAGCCAGAGCCAAGGGACGGGAACGTGGATGGCCTGGGATGCGAGAAGGCCCGGGATGCGGATCAGACCGTGGGCATAGGCTGCGACGCCTGCGGCCCCAACGACGGCGCCCATGAGAAGGGAGGCGCTGGAAAGGCGCCAGGCCTGCCCGAGGGAAGGGCGCTTGCCAAAAAGGTGCCCGACCATCCAGGCGGGAACGCTGTACGCGGCGGCCATGAGCCACCAACAGGCCATGAGCAGGCAGGCCACGGCGAAGCCGACGCCGAGGCGGAGGTAGGGCTTCCAGGATTGCCAGGCCGCCATGGCGGGGATTCGGCCCAGCGGGACATCCCAATGCGACGGGTAAGGTTGCTCAACGTGACCGAGCGGGCCTTGGACCCGGAAGGCGCGCCGACGCAGCTCGATGCGTAGGTCGCTGGACTGGCCGAGGGGATCTAGGGCCGGGTGGGGCGTGGGCCGGACAATCCATTCGAGGGCTGGGTTCTCCGCGAGGCGGCGATGCTGGGTGTCCGGCCAGAGGAGGACGCCGGCGCGGATGGCGGCCTGGCTGGGCAGCGCCTGGATGCCACGCTCGATGACGGGAAACCACGCCGTGGAGAGGCTCCCCACGAACACCGCACCCACGAGCCCCGCCGTGATGGCCTGGACGAGGATCGTCCGGGCGGTGGAGGCGTTGGCGAAGGCGGCGATGCCGCCGCCCGTGAATGGTTGCCATGCGCCCATGCGGAGCGCCCAGGCCCCGCGTCGCCCGTCCAGCCCGCGGGAAACCCGGGCGTGCGACGCGGGGAGGGGCCGGGGTGATCAACCCTGCGGCGTGACGCCCTGCGGGCCTTGCTGCTGCACCTGGAACACGGGGATCGCGTAACGCAGCTTCATCACGTCATCCACCAGAACCTCCACCCAGTAGGGCCCGGGTTCCTTGAAGGTGAGGTTCTGGATGCCCACGACGGTGGTCGCCGAAAACGCCGGGTCGTTGAGCTGGAACTTCGACTCGGACTTGCTGAGGACGGTGGCGGAGTCGGTGCCGAGGATGCGAACGGACTGGGTGAAGGCGCCCTTGCCCGCCGTCCAGCGGTTCACGATGAGGATTTGAGACGCGGTGATGGGGAACTCGGGCGCGAGCACCTGACTCAGCACGCCCAGCAGGATGAGGTTGCCATTGGCCTCTTGGCGGATGTTGTCGCAAACGAGCGAGGACTGCAGGTCCGGTAAGATACGATTCGGCGTCATTGTTGGCGGCGAGGAAACCAGCGCAGGCTTGCAGGGTCAAGAAACGCCGCAGGACGCGGGGAAGCGGGAAGCGGG
>JBJSZF010000408.1:0-6209 GCA_046090125.1 Verrucomicrobiota bacterium | reverse complement strand
ACGGTGAAGAGCCACGGCCGAAGCCGACGCCGCCCGTCGTAGCGCCGACACTCCCGGTGCAGCCGCACAAACGTCTCCTGCGCCAGGTCGGACGCGTCCGACTCGTCGGCCAACATCCTTCGCAGATATCGAATCAAGGGCGGAGCATGGCGCTCGACCAAACGTTCCATGGACGCCTCGTCGCCGTCGCACAACCCGGCGACGTCCGCTGCGTCCCGTTGCATTGACTTGCCGGGGCACCTCCATAGGCTCGCCCGCAGGTGAAGCGCCTGTTCCATCTGTTCCTCCTCGCTGCGGCCTTGGTCCTCGGAGCCCGTTACTGCCCCGCTCCCATCATTTTCCGTCCGGGCGAGGGATGGACCTACGAGCCCGTGGGCGAGGTGGGCAAGTGGCAGCGGAACCGCGCCAAGGACCAGCTTCAGGCTGCCCAGGAGTACTTCGAAAAGAAGGAGTATCGCACCGCCCTGAAGGCCGCCCGCCGCGTCGTCAAGGTCTGGCCCCTGTCCGACCACGCCGGCCCCGCCCAATACCTCATCGGTCGCATCTACGAGGCTCGGCGCATGGACGAGAAGGCCTTCAAGGAATACCAGCGCGTCCTCGACAAGTACCCCCGCGTGGCCAACTACCCGGACATCCTCCAGCGCCAGATGGCCATCGCCAACCGCTTCCTCGGCGGCCAGTGGTTCAAGCTCTGGGGCTACATCCCGTTCTTCCCCTCCATGGACAAGACGGCCGACCTGTTCGCGCGCGTCGTCAAGAACGGCCCCTTCCACGACACCGGCCCGATTGCCCAGATGTCCATCGGGGCCGCGCGAGAGAAGCAGAAGAACTTCCCCTCCGCCGTCCTCGCCTACGAGAAGGCCGCCGACAATTACTTCGACCGCCAACCCCTCGCCTCGGACGCCTTGTTCAAGTCCGGCATTGCCTGGAACAAGCAGGCGCGCCGCGCCGAGTACGACCAGTCCTCGGCAAGCCGCGCGATCGAGACGCTGAACGAGTTCAAGGCCCTGTACCCAACGGACAAGCGCGTGCCGGACGCGACCGAGATCGTCCTCGAGCTGAAGACCGAGCAGGCCCGCGGAGCCTACGAGACCGGACGGTTCTACGAGCGCTACACCCGATACCAAGGGGCCCTCGTGTACTACAACGAGGTCCTCATCAAGGATCCAAAGTCCCCCTACGCCGAAAAGGCCCGCAAGCGGATGGAATACCTTCGTCCGCTTGCCGCCGAGCAACGCGCCAAGCAGGACGCCGCCGAGAAGGCCCGGCGCGATGCCATCCGAAAGTCCGCCGGGCTACCGCCCCTGGGCTCCACCAACGCCCCCGCACCCGCACCCTCCTCCCCGCCCAAGCCCCGCTGACCCGATGCGTCCCGCCCTGCCTCGCATCGTCGCCGTCCTCGCAGCCATCCCGGCGCTCCTCGTGGGTTGCGCGGGCTACCGGCTTGGCCCGACGGACGGATCCGTCGCCGGCTCGCGCTCCGTCGAGATCCGCCCCTTCACGGACAACACCCTCGAGCCCCGGCTCATCGAACCAGTTGCCTCAGCCCTCCGTAAGAACGTCCAACGCGACGGCACCCTGCGACTTGTCACCGGGGAACCCGGCGACGTCCTCGTGACCGGCACCCTCCTCTCCTACGTGCGCACGCCGCTCACCCTTCGTCCCAACGACCTTTTCTCAACACGCGACTACGAGGTGCGCCTCACCGCCCGGGTCATCGCCACGGAACAACCCGGCGGCCGGGTCCGCTTCGACCGTGAGTTCGTGGCACGGCTCCCGGTACGTTCCACGGCGGACCTGGGCTCCGCCGAGCGTCAGGCCGCACCGCTCATTGCCGACGACCTGGCCCGCCAGGTGACCTCCGCGCTCGTCGATGGCTCATGGTAGCCCCGGCCGTCCACACACCCTGGACCCTGCACATGAAGCGCCTTGATCGTTCCCCTCCGCCGCACCGTCCCTCGCCGGGGTCGGAAACCGCCCGGGCCATCCACGCACTTCCCTGGACGACATGGACCGCTGCCCGGCTGGCTGCCGCGTTGCCCCTGATTTGGGCCGGGATGTTGCTGCTGGCCCCGGCACGCGCCCAATGGCCGGGTTGGCGCGGCGTCGCGCGGGATGGCCGCTCCTCCCAGCCGCTTCCCGCCGTACTCCCCACCCATCTCATCCCCGAATGGAAGCTGCCCGTCGGTCATGGCTACGCCGGGCCCGTCGCGGACGGCGGCGTGCTCGTCTATGTCGATGACACGGGGGGGAGGGAGATGGCGCATGCCTTGGACGCCCGGAGCGGCAAGGAGCTGTGGCGCGCGGCCTACGCCAGCGCCTGGTCCGACGAGTTCGAGCCGGGCCCCCGGTGCACGCCCCTCATCGAGGGCGACCGCGTATATTTGCAGTCCGCCCAGGGCGAGCTGGCCTGCCTGGCCTTGAAGGACGGCTCCACGCTTTGGCGCATGTCCTTCGCGGACCTTGGAATGGCGTGGAACCCGGACCGCCACTCCAACGTGGGGGCCGCCATCCGCCGCGGCCACACCGGCTCCCCCATCGTCGATGGCGACCGCATCCTCGTGCAGGCCGGCTCCACCAACAACGCCGCCATCGTGGCCGCTGACAAGCGCACCGGCCGCATCCTTTGGCGGGCGTTGTCCGAGCACACGTCGTACTCGTCGCCCGTCGTCGGGACGCTGGCGGGCCGACGCCAGTTCATCACGGCCACCTGCGAGGGCCTCGTGGGGCTGGACGTGGCCGATGGATCCCTGCTCTGGCGGGTGCCGTTCAAGACCCACGCCAACCGCAACGTTCTCACGCCCGTGCTCGCGGGAAATCGCGTCCTCTTCGCCAGCCATTCCACCGGGATGCGCTGCGTCGAGCTGTCCGCCACCACCCACGCACCCGGGTCGCCCACCGTGCCCGCCGTCGCGGCGCGTGAGGCATGGCTCAACTCGTCGCTGCGCATCAACCTGCCCACCCCGGTGCTCGTGGGCGGGCACCTGTACGGGGTTGGGGCTGGCAAGGACTTTGCCTGCATCAATATCACCAACGGCGTCGTGGCCTGGTCCGAGAAGGGCTACGGCGAGGTCGCCAACGTGGTCACGGACGGCACGCGCCTCCTCGCGCTGTGCGACTCCGGCGAGGCACGCCTGCTTGCGGCCGACCCGGTGCGCCACGTGGAACTGGGGCGCTTCCAGGCCTGCGGCAAGACCTACTCGCAGGCGGCGTGGGCGGAGGGCGTGCTCTACGTGAAGGACCCGGGCACGCTGGTCGCGTGGCGGCTCGCGCCCGCGCCATCGCCCGCCAAGCCATGAGGCCCGTCCTGCTCCAGGTCGGGGGCTTCTCCCTGCACACCTTCGGGGTGTTGGTCGCCCTCGGCTTCATCTCGGGCATCTGGATCGCCTCCCGTTGCGCCCGGCGCTCCGGGATCGCCGCCGAGGCCATCCAAGAGTTGGTCATCCCCTGGATCCTCCTCGGCGGGCTCGTGGGCGCGCGCATCCTCTACGTCGTTTCATACTGGGACGAGAGCTTCGCGGGGCGGCCCTTCGCGGAGGTCTTCCAGGTGTGGAACGGCGGGCTCGTGTTCTACGGCGGCCTCGCGGGCGCAACCCTCGTGGCCCTCTGGCGCATCCGGGCGCGCGGCCTGCCGCTTTGGTCGACGGCCGACTGCCTCGCGCCCGGCATTGCGTTGGGGCACGTTTTTGGCCGGTTGGGTTGCTTCTTCAATGGATGCTGCCATGGACGCCCATCCGACGTCGCATGGGCCATCCGCTTCCCAAAGGGTGTCATCCCGGGCGACGTGCCGGTGCATCCCACCCAACTGTACGAAGCCGGGCTCAACCTCGCGCTGTGCGGGACCCTGGTTTGGCTCCACGGCCGACGCCGCTTCGATGGCCAGGTCTTCAGCGCCTACCTCGTCCTCTACGCCATCGTCCGCGTGTTCACCGAATGGTTCCGAGGCGACTACGGCTACCGGTCCAACCCCCTCGACGGAATCTTCACGCCCGGCACCTCGGCCAGCCTCGCGCCCCTTGCGGCCGGCATCGGGCTCTGGCTCGTGCTGCGGTCCCGTAGGCTCCCACGATCCCCAGATACGACATCTACCCAAGCCCACCCGGCCCCGCCGCACGCCTCCTAGGCACCCCATGTCGCAGCCCGACACCATGGTCCTCGAGAAGACGTTGCCGCGGGAACGCCTCGACCGTCATCTCGCCTCCCTCGTTCCCGGCGTGTCCCGCGCCGCCATCCAACGGCTCATCCTCGAAGGGCGCATCAAGGTGAATGGCACCCTCGCCAAGCCCACGCGCCCTCCCCGCGCCGGCGACGTCGTCACCTTCTTCTGGCCCGCCCCCAAGCCCGCCGAGGCCCAGCCGCAGGACATCCCCCTTGAGGTCCTCCACGAGGACGCGGACATCATCGTCCTCAACAAGCCCGCCGAGCTGGTGGTCCACCCGTCCGCAGGACACGACGACGGCACCCTCGTCAACGCGCTCCTCCATCATTGCGCCGGCGAGCTCAGCGGCGTCGGCGGCGTCGAGCGCCCCGGCATCGTGCATCGCCTGGACCTCGGCACCTCCGGCTGCCTCATCGTCGCCAAGAACGACCGCGCCCACATCTCCCTCAACGAACAGTTCCAGACACGCCGCGTCGAAAAATTCTACCAATGCATCGTCTGCGGCGTCATCGAGCCCCCGATGGGCGACGTCTCCGCCCCGTTGGCCCGCCATCCCACCCACCGCAAGCGCGTCGCCGTCGTGCCCGGCGGCCGCGAGGCCCGAACCTCGTGGCGCCGGCTCGAACGCTTCAACGGCGCCTCCTTCGTCGAGGCCCAGTTGCACACCGGCCGCACCCACCAAATCCGCGTCCACTTCCAGCACCTGGGATTCCCCATCTTTGGGGACGACATCTACGGCCGCGGCCCCACGGCCCGCCTCGCCGAGGCCACCGGCATCCATCCCACGCGCCAACTGCTCCACGCACGCCGGCTCACCCTGTGGCATCCACGCACGCGGCGCCTCAGCGAGTTCAACGCGCCCTTGCCACCGGATTTCCGGCAGGCATTGGATGCCCTGCGCGAGGTCGCCCCGTACCCGGCGGACGGTTGAACCCTGTTCCGCAGGCTGGGTGCATTGCACGGATGGCCGTGGAACAAGCCGCTGCGGGACGCGTGACTCCGCTTTGGCCATCGCGAGCCCCCCATGGCACGCTCCACGCGCCGGATGAACGACGCGCGCGTGCATGAACTCAGGGGCCTCCTGCCCCGTTGCCTCCTCTGGGACTGGGTCCGAATCGGATCCCGGCTTGTCCGGCTCCTGCGCGACCGTCGTCACGAGTCACGGCACGACGCCCTCCTAGACCGCCTTCTCGCGGACGCACGGGCCTCCGCCGAGCTGCGCGAGCTGCGTGCCGCCCATGTTCCCCGGCCCACCTATCCCCCCGACCTCCCCATCACCGCCCGCAAGGACGACATCGTCGCCGCCATCCGCGCCCATCCCGTCGTCGTCATCGCGGGCGAGACCGGATCCGGCAAGACGACGCAAATCCCCAAGATGTGCCTCGAGGCCGGGCTGGGCATCGCGGCGAAGATCGGGTGCACCCAGCCCCGGCGCGTCGCCGCCACCTCCATCTCCCGCCGCATCGCCGAGGAGCTCGGCGTCGCCTGGGGCCGCGAGGTCGGGTGCAAGATCCGCTTCGACGACCGGTCCGGCGACGACACCTTCATCAAGCTGATGACCGACGGCATGTTGCTGGCCGAGGTGCAGGGCGACCCGCTGCTGACCGAGTACGACGCCATCATCATCGACGAGGCCCACGAGCGGTCCCTCAACATCGACTTCCTCCTGGGCTACCTGAAGCAACTGCTGGGGCAACGACCGGACCTCAAGGTCCTGATCACGTCCGCCGCCATCGACACCGCCACGTTCTCGCGCGCCTTCAACAACGCGCCGGTCATCGAGGTCTCCGGGCGCATGTTCCCCGTCGAGGTCCAGTACCGGCCCTTCGACGCCGACTCCGAGGAACGCGGCGAATTCACCTTCATCGACGCCGCCGTGGAGGAGGCCTCGCGGGCCGTCGAGGGGACGTCGTGGGGCGACGTGCTCGTCTTCCTGCCGGGCGAGCGCGACATCCGGGAGGCGAGCGACCGGCTGGAGGGACGCCTGGGGCGGGACGTGGACGTGGTGCCGTTGTACGGACGCCTGAGCGCGGGCGACCAGCAACGCGTC
>JBJSZF010000407.1:0-5440 GCA_046090125.1 Verrucomicrobiota bacterium | reverse complement strand
CATCACGCGGCCGGAGGCGGGATGAACGGCCCGTGCCACCTGCCGGAGACGGCCATGCGGGCCTTGGAGAAGGAAGTTGTGGTCATAGCCCCGGGGGCCTCCGAAGTCGTCGCGGATGCGTTCGCCGATGGGGCGGGGGCTTGTGAAGTCGAGCCCGGTCCCGGCGACGGGCAACGCAGGCCCGAGGGGGATGAGGTCGCGGTCCACCTTGGACACAGCCTGGGCGTGGATTTGGAGGAGGTGATCCAGGACGTCGCCGCCGCCGGCCAGGTTGAAGTAGGCGTGGTTGGTGAGGTTGACGACCGTGGGCGCGTCCGTGGAGGCGTCGTAGTCGATGCGCACCTCGTTGGCGTCGGTGAGGGTGTAGGTGACGGCGACGTCGAGGTTGCCGGGGTAGCCCTCCTCGCCGTCGGGGCTGCGGTAGGTGAACCGGACAAAGGCGGAGGACGCGGTGGAGCCGGTGGTAGCGGTCCAGAGCTTGGAGGCGAAGCAGTGGTTGCCGCCGTGGAGGTGATGGGCTCCGTGGTTGCGGGTGACCTGGACGACGCGGCCATCGAGTGGGAAGCGGGCGTCCTTGATGCGGTTGGCGTAGCGACCGATGGCGGCGGCGGAGCCGGGGAAACCCTTGAGGTAGGCGTCGAGGGAATCGGCCCCGAGGAGGATGTTGGTCGTGTTGCCGTTGCGGTCTGGGGCGAGCACCTCGGTGAGGGTGGCCCCGAGGTCCATGGCTCGGAGGCGCATGCCGCGGGCGTTGACGAGGGTATGGATGCGCACCTCGCGTCCGTCGGGAAGGCGGCCGAAGGCGTCGGACTGGACGCGCTGGGTGGGGGATGGGATGGGGAGCGAGGAACAGCCCGCCCAAGGGAGTGCGAGGACCGCAAGGAACGGGACGAGGAGGAACCGCAGAGTCATGGGCGAGGTTTGGGCGGTTGGGGCGGCGGGGTCAATCGGCGTTCCATGGGCGGCAAGGTTGGGTTGGCGGAGGGGCGGGTGGGCCTTGGAAGGATTCGGCCCATGAACAGGGCCGTTGATCTGACGCGCGCGTTCGCGCGGCCGGCTTATCGCTTCGTGCAGGCGGTGGTGTCGCCGAGGGCACGGGGCTTGTCGGTGCGGCTGAACCTGAACCCGGACGGGCGCTGCAACCTCCAGTGCGCGTACTGCGAGGTGGACCGGGCTCGGTTGAAGGGGCAGCCGCCGGAGCCGGACATCGGGGTGATGATGACGGAGTTGGCGGAGGCGTTGGAGGCCATCGAGGCGGGGGAGGGCGGGCTGTTGCCGGGATGCGAGGGCGCGCCATCGGACTACCTGCGGCTGGGGCACGTGGCGTTGAGCGGCAACGGGGAGCCGACGTTGTGCCCGGTGTTCGAGGAGGTGGTGGAGTCGGTGATGCACCTGCGCGCGCAGGGGCGACACGGGTTCTTCAAGGTGGCGTTGATCACGAATGGGACGGCGCTGGAGGAGCCCTGCGTGCGCCGCGGCCTGCGGTTGATGACGTCGCAGGACGAGGTCTGGGCGAAGCTGGACGCTGGGACGCCGGGATGGTTCCGGAAGGTGAACGGCGATGGGGTGCGATACGACGAGGTGCTGGGGGCGATCGTGGCGGCGGGGCGGCGACGGCCCTTGGTGTTGCAAGGGTTGTTTCCGCGACTGGACGGCAGGCCGGTGCCGTTGTCGGAACAGGAGGCCTATGGGGCGCGCGTCGCGGCGCTGCGGCGCGAAGGGACGCGGATTGACTTCGTTCAGGTGTACTCGGCGACGCGGCCCTCGGCGACGGGGCGCGCG
This sequence comes from Verrucomicrobiota bacterium, assembly GCA_046090125.1. GTDB lineage: Bacteria > Verrucomicrobiota > Verrucomicrobiia > Limisphaerales > UBA9464 > UBA6176. The sequence continues at coordinate 3,658 of JBJSZF010000407.1, read as the reverse complement.
TGTCATGCGGGGTTGTCGGAGTTGTCGAACGTGGCCCGATGGGTGCGCGAGGCGGGGGGCGTGACGGCGCGGGTGTTTTGAACGGGGCGGGCCCTTGGATCGCGCGCGGCGGTGGCGTGGCTCAGCGACGCGGCCGGACGAGCATGAGGGCGTTGGTGATCCACGGGCACGCGAAGATGCCGATGGCGTAGGTCGTCGCGAGGCCGCGGAGCCAAGGCATCCAGGCGCGGGCCTGCGAACGGGGCAGGGTGTCCACCAGGACGCCGAGGACAAAGGATCCGATGCCCACGACCACCATGGCGAGCGCCAGCACGGCCATGACGCGGCGCGGCCAGCCGGGCTGGCACTTGTAGGGGGCGGTCACGGGAATGACGAGGAAGGCGAACATGCCGGCCCCGAGCAACCACAGGAGCGAGTCGGCGACGAAGGGCGAGAAGCCGAGGCACAGGAGGGCGGCGCCGACGCAGGCCCCGACCCAGGTGGACTCGTCGCGCTCCACGTCGGACAGGGCCAGGCGGCCGTGCTTGTTGAGGCGGAGGAGGAAGTTAAACAGGGGCTGTGCGGCCCAGGTGAGCCAGACGAAGACGACGTAGGCGATGCGGATGGGGAGGATGAAGGGCGCGAGTGCGGGCTTGGACTCCTGGAGGTCGCCGAGGAGGGAGTTGCCGACGTAGCCGCCGAGGATGACGAACCACTGGGCCTTGCGGCTGAGCCGGTTCATCCAGAGGAAGTAACGGAGCAGGAGGGCGTAGAGGAGGTTGCTGGCCTTGAGGGACTCGACGACGCCCTCGCGTGCCCACTCGTTGGTGGGATCGAGGCGCAGGGCCTCACGGAAGTGGCGCTGGGCCTCCTTGTGTCGCCCGGCGTGGAGGTGGGTCCAGCCCATGTTGGCATGGGTGGTGGAGTCCTCGGGGTTGCGAACGAGGGTGGCGTCGAGCGTGGCCCCGGCCTCCTGGTTGCGGCCGAGGTGGACGAGGGCGGCGGCACGGGTGTTGTTGGCGGACTCGTTTTCCGCGTCGAGGGCGAGGGCGCGGTCGGCGGCGGCGAGGGCTTCCTCCCATCGACGCTCCTGAAGCAGCAGCGCCCCCTGGAGCGCGTGGTGGTCGGCGCCGCCGGGCTCGAGGCGGATGGCCTCGCGCACGGAACGGAGGGCACCGGCGAGGTCGTTGCGCTTGGAGAGGATGGTGGCCATCGCGTGGTGCGCGAAGGCGGAGTCGGGCGCGGCGACGATGGCCTCGCCGGCGGCGTCCTGGGCCTCGCCGAGTCGTCCGGTCTCGGCAAGGGCGAGGGCGAGGAGCATGAGGCCGTAGGGATGCCCGGGTTCCTGGGCTAGGCCGAGGCGGATCTCGTCCACCGCGAGGGCGGCCCGGTGTTGCTGGAGGAGGAGCTCGCCGCGGGTGAAGTGCGGGTTCATGGGGTGGGCGACGAGCGGGCTAGAGCTTCAGGTACCGCAGGATGTCGTCGTAGGCTCCACCTTGGTTGGAGTAGAGGGCGTAGTTGCGCGCGGTGGCGAACCACTCGCGCGTGGTGGGCTTGAGCTTGGAGGCGACGGCGAGCAGGTCCTTCGTGCGCAGGGGCTGGGGCGCGCCCGAGCGCAGCGCCTCGCGGAGCTTGGCCTCGACGGCCTGGTCCACGACGGCCTTGAGGTCCGCGCCCGAGAAGCCCTCGGACTTGGCGGCCACGGCGTCGAGGTCGAGGTCCTCTTGGGGCTTGCCCACGACAAGGATGCGGAGGATGGCGGCGCGGGCGGGCGCGTCGGGCGGCGGGACGAACAGGATGCGGTCGAAGCGGCCGGGGCGGCGGAAGGCGGAGTCGAGGTGCCAGGGGGCGTTGGTGGCTCCGAGGACGAGGACGCCGTCGTTGGAGGATTGGACGCCGTCGAGCTCGTTGAGGAACTGGTTGATGAGGTGGCGGCCGCCGGAGGTCTTCATGTCCGTGCGGCTGGCCCCGAGGGCATCGACCTCGTCGAAGAAGAGGACGCAGGGCTTGTTGCGGCGGGCTTGCTGGAAGAGTTGGTGCAGGTTGCGCTCGCTGTTGCCGAGCCACATGTCGAGCACGTCGTGGATGCCGATGGAGAGGAAGGCGGCCTTGATCTCGCCGGCCGTGGCGCGGGCGAGGTGGGTCTTGCCGCAGCCGGGCGGTCCATAGAGGAGGATGCCGCCGCCGGCGGCCTTGCCGTAGGCCTTGTACAGGTCGGCATGGGTGATGGGATGGACGATCTTGAGCTGGATCTCCTCCTTGAGGGCATCCATGCCGCCCACGTCGGCAAAGGTAATCCTGGGTCGCTCGACGACGGCGTCGTCGGGCGGGACGCCGGCGTCGCCGCCGCCCATGCGGACGCGGCCATCCTCGACTTCGAGGCTATCGTCGGGTCCAAAGATGGCGTCGGCCTCCGAGGCGTCGTCGTCCTCGTCCTCGGCGGGCTCTGGGCGGATGCCCATCTTGGCGGCGAACTCGGGGTCGGCGGCCTCGGGATCCTTGGCGATGCCCTTGCGGTACTCGGTCACGGCCTGTTCGACCTCGCCCATGCTGGCGAGGAGGCGTGCGTAGAGGACATGGGCGCGGGCCGGGGCGGTGGCGAGCTTCACGAGGTCCTCGAGGACGACGAGCGTGTGGCTGCGCTTGCCTTGCTGGTGGAAGGCGCGGGCGAGCCCGAGCTTGAGCCCGGCTTGGTCCGGGGCGAGGGCGAGGGCGGCGCGGTACTCGGCCTCGGCCTCGGCATGGCGTCCGGAGGCGACCAGCGCGTCGGCGAGGGCCTGGCGGAGGGGGATGTTGCCCGGGGAGAGGGCGACGGCCTCGCGGAGCTGGGCGATGTGGTCGGGCTGGCTCATGGGCGGGCTTACTCCCACTCGATGGTGCCGGGGGGCTTGCTGGTGATGTCGAGGACGACGCGGTTGATGCCCCGGACCTCGTTGGTGATGCGGGTGGAGATTTTCTCGAGGAGGTCGTAGGGCACGTGGACCCAGTCGGCGGTCATGCCGTCCTGGGAATCCACGACGCGGAGGGCGGCGGTGAAGTCATAGGTGCGCTCGTCGCCTTGCACGCCCACGGATCGGACGGGGAGGAGGACGGCGAAGGCCTGCCAAGTCTTGTAGTAGAGGTCGGCGGCCTTCATCTCCTCGACAACGATGGCGTCGGCCTTGCGGAGGATTTCGAGCTTGGGCGCGGTGACGGGGCCGAGGCAGCGCACGGCGAGGCCGGGGCCTGGGAAGGGCTGGCGCTGGACGATCTCGCGGGGAAGGCCGAGCTCGACGCCGAGCTGGCGGACCTCGTCCTTGAAGAGCGACCGGAGGGGCTCCAGCAGCTCGAACTTCATGTTCTTGGGGAGGCCGCCCACGTTGTGGTGGGACTTGATGAGGGCGGCGGGGTTGCCCGCGATGGGGACGGACTCGATGACGTCGGGGTAGAGCGTTCCCTGCGCGAGGAACCGGGCCTTTCCGGCGCGCTTGGTGGCGGACTGGAAGACGTCCACGAAGGCCTTGCCGATGATCTTGCGCTTGCGCTCGGGGTCGGCGACGCCACGGAGCTTGCGAAGGAAGAGCGGGGTGGCGTCCTCGTATTGGAGGCGGATCTTGAAGTTGCGCCCGAACACCTCGCGGACGACGTCGGCCTCGCGGGCGCGCAGCAGGCCATTGTTGACGAAGATGCAGGTGAGTTG